>NZ_JBFTER010000043.1:0-37972 GCF_047229345.1 Cellulomonas jepli
CGTGCGTGCGGGTGGGTCATGCCCCCAGTGTGCGACCCGGTCCGCCGGGCGGTGCCAGCACCACGACCGCGACCGCCGCCAGCAGCGCGCCGAGCGCCACCGCCGTGGCGCGGGCCCGTCCCAGCCGGTGCGGCAGGCCCTGGACCCCGGTCGCCGCGTCGTCCTCGAGGTCCGGCAGCACGTTCGCGACGTGCGCCCCCACTCCCAGCAGGGACGCCGCGAGCACGCCCCACCCCGTCGGCACGCCCCGCCTCGGCTCCGCGAGCGCCACGAACACGAGCAGCAGCCCGAACGAGAGCGCGTAGGGCGCCCACGACCAGGCCGTGCGCTTGAGCCACGCGTTGTACGACCAGGCGCTCGCGACCGCCACGACGTGCACCGCGCCGGGCACGAGCCCGGTCGCGAACGACAGCGGGACGCACACCACGAGCGCGCCGAGCGCCCACCGGCGCAGCACGGCGGCGTCGAGGAGCCCGGCGACCACGGGCTTGTCCGGCCGCGCGACCGCGAGGTCCCGCCCGGCGTCGATCCAGTCGTTCGACCAGCCGACCGAGAGCTGCCCGGCGAGCACGGCGGCGGTGACCAGCACGGTCGTGCGGACGTCCGAGCCGAGGCCCACGGCGAGCGAGGCGGCGAGCACGGTCACGACGGCCGCAGGCCCGGGGTGGCACGCGAGCGCGAGCCCACGCACGACCCGTCCCGCTCGCTGCACGCCCGCTCCCTCCGCCCGGCGGCCGAGGCTAGCAACCGGACGCGCCGATCCGCCTGCCACGTGCAACGATGCCGCAATGTCCCGACTTGTCGCAGTGGCACCCGTGGTGCCGGACCACGTGTACGCGCAAGCCGAGATCACCGCGGAGATCGGGCCGCTGCTGGCCCCGAGCCCGGCCCGGCGCGCGCTCCTGGACCGGTTCCACGGCGCCTCCGGGGTGCGCACCCGCCACTTCGCGCTGCCGCTCGAGAAGTACGCGGCGCTGACGTCGTTCGACCAGGGCAACGACCTGTTCATCAGCATCGGCGCCGAGCTGGCCGAGCGGGCCCTGCGGACCGCGCTCGACGCCGCCGGGCTCGAGCCGTCCGACGTCGACTTCGTGCTCTTCACCTCGGTGACCGGCGTCTCGGCACCCTCGATCGACTCGCTGCTCGTCGAGCGGGTGGGTCTGCGCCGGGACGTCAAGCGCCTGCCGTCGTTCGGGCTCGGGTGCGTCGCGGGGGCTGCGGGGCTCGCCCGGGTGCACGACTACCTCCTCGGCCACCCGCACGACGTGGCGGTGCTGCTCTCGGTCGAGCTGTGCTCGCTGACGATCCAGCACGGGGACGACTCGACGGCCAACCTCGTGTCGAGCGGGCTGTTCGGCGACGGCGCCGCCGCGGTCGTCATGGTCGGCGAGGAGCGGGCCCGGGCGGTCGACGCGTCCGCGGGCGGCGTGCCCGCCGGGGTCGACGTGGTCGGCAGCCGCAGCGCGGTGTACCCGGGCAGCGCCGCGACGCTCGGGTGGGACATCGGGGGCTCCGGGTTCCGCATCGTCCTCGGCGCCGGACTCGCGGACGTCGTCGAGCAGCACCTCGCGGGCGACGTCGCCACGCTCCTGGGCGCCCACGGCCTCGCGCCCGCCGACGTCGCGTCGTGGGTCGGGCACGCCGGCGGCCCGCGCATCCTCGAGGCGGCCCAGCGCGCGCTCGGGCTCCCGGACGGCGCGCTCGACCGCAGCTGGTCCTCGCTCGCGCGCGTCGGCAACCTCTCGTCCGCGTCGGTGCTGCACGTGCTCGCCGACACCCTCGCCGACGGCGCCCCGAGCCCCGGCGAGCCCGCTGTGCTGTTCGCGTTCGGACCCGGGGTGAGCGCCGAGCTCGTCCTGCTCCGCGGCGCGGGGACGGAGAACCCCTCATGCTGACCCCCTACCTCGTCCTGCTGGGCGCCACGGCCCTCGAGCGCCTGGCCGAGCTCGTCGTCTCGACCCGCAACGCGCGCTGGTCCTTCGCTCGCGGGGGCACCGAGTACGGGCGCGGCCACTTCCCGCCGATGGTCGCGCTGCACGCCGGGCTGCTCGTCGCGTGCGCGGTCGAGGTGATCGTCGCGGACCGGCCGTTCCTGCCCGTCCTGGGGTGGACCGCACTCGTGCTCACGCTCGCGAGCCAGGCGCTGCGCTGGTGGTGCATCGCGACGCTCGGCCCGCGGTGGAACACGCGCGTCATCGTCGTCCCGGGGCTGCCCCTCGTGACGGGCGGCCCGTACCGCTGGCTGCGGCACCCCAACTACGTCGCCGTCGTCGTCGAGGGCATCGCGCTCCCGCTCGTGCACACCGCGTGGGTCACCGCGCTCGTCTTCACCGTGCTCAACGCCGTGCTGCTGCTCCGCTTCCGCATCCCGACCGAGGAGCGCGCCCTCAGCCTGCTCGACGCGACCCCTGCGGACGGACCGGCCGCGACGGGCGGGCGCGACGACGCCGACCCGGTGGTGCGCCGGGCCGACCGCGCGTGAGCACCCTCCTCGACACCGACGTCGTGGTCGTCGGGGGCGGGCCGGTCGGGCTCGCGTGCGCGATCGAGTCGCGGCTCGCCGGCCTCGACGTCGTGGTCGTCGAGCCCCGCACCGGCTCGGTCGACAAGGCGTGCGGCGAGGGCCTCATGCCGGGGGCGCTCGCCGCGCTCGGCCGGCTCGGCGTCGACCCGCCCGGGCACGTGCTCGCGGGCATCAGCTACCGGCGCGGCGCCCACCACGCGGACCACCGCTTCCGCGGCACCCCGGGCCGCGGGGTGCGTCGCACGTCCCTGCACGACGCGCTGCGCGAGCGGGCCGACGAGCTCGGCGCACGACGGGTCACCGCGCGCGTGGACCACGTCGAGCAGACGCCGGACGGCGTCGAGGTCGCCGGGGTGCGCGCGCGACGGCTGCTCGCGTGCGACGGCCTGCACTCGACCGTGCGGCGGCTCACCGGCCTCGAGGTCGCACCACGCCGGTCGGGCGCACGGGCCCCGGTCCGCCGCTTCGGGCTGCGCCGGCACTTCCACGTCGCGGCCTGGACCGACCTCGTCGAGGTGCACTGGGGCCGGGCCGTCGAGGCGTACGTGACGCCCGTGGGCGACGACCTCGTCGGCGTGGCGCTGCTGGGCCCGGCGGGCGTCGACTTCGCGAGCGCTCTCGCGGCGTTCCCCGAGCTCGTCGCACGGCTCGACGGAGCGGAGCCCGCGGGTCCGGTGCGCGGGGCGGGCCCGCTGCGCCAGCGCACGCTGCGGCGCACGAGCGGCCCCGTCCGGCTCGTGGGCGACGCGTCCGGGTACGTCGACGCACTCACCGGCGAGGGGCTGCGCGTCGGCCTCGCGCAGGCGGCCGCCGCGGTCCGCCACCTCGACGACCCGGCGGCGTACGAGCGGTCCTGGGCACAGGCGACGCGTGGCTACCGCGTCCTGACGACGGGTCTCGTGGCGTGGGCGACGTCCCCGGCGCGGGGCGCGATCGTCCCCGTCGCCCGCAGCTCGCCGCGGCTCTACGGAACCATCGTCGAGGCGCTCGCGCGCTGAGCACGCCGACGCAGGCGCTGCCCGCCCGCGTCGCGCACCACCCGCGCCGCCTCGCCCGCGTCGCGCCCGTCTGCGCCGTGCCCCGCGGGCCGGCGCGCCTTGGCACGGCATGCCCGCGTCAGCGGTGCACGAGCGCCGGGTGCCGTGGGTCGTCGACGCGCACGACGACGTCCGCCGTGCGCTCCGGGTCGCACTCCCGGACGTGCCGGGCGTACGCGGGCAACGTCCACCGCTCCTCCGTGGGGGTGCGGCGCTCGAGCGTCGCGGCACGCAGCGCCAGGTGCACCGTGACGTCCACGTCGAGGCCGCGCCCCGCGAGCAGCGCGCCGTCGAGCACGAGCACCGTCCCCGGGTCGGCACGCAGGCGCCGGGCACGGGTCGACCGGTCGCGCACCGGGTCCCGCAGGCTCGGCAGGTACTCCCCCGAGCCCTGCGGGCCGAGCGGACGCAGGACCTCGCGGTCGAGCGCACCGAGGTCCACCCAGTCGTCGTACAGCGCGAGCTCGTCCTCGCGCCCGTGCTCGAGCCGGACGGACGCGGCCCGCAGGAAGTCGCGCGCCCGCACCCGCACGACGGGCCTGCCCGCCGCACGCAGCGGCTCGACGAGGGCGTCCGCGAGCACCTCCGGGCCGGCCGGCGGCGGACCGTCCACGAGGACCCGCACGTGGGTGCCGCGCTCGCGCCGCACGAGCACGCCGACGACGTGGTCCACGAGCGCGTCAGGAGTGACCGGCTCGACGCGCACCGGGCCAGTCTGCCCCGGACGGGACGCCGTCGCCGGGCGCCTCCGACCCCTCAGATGACGGACGGTCCCGCCGATCGGGTCCCCGACCACGCCGGCACGAGGAGACCCATGGACGGCATCACCGCGATCACGCAGCGCATGGCGGCGATCCAGGCGACCGTAGCGACGCTCGCCCCGCCCGCGCCCCGGCCCGCTGCGGCGTCCGCGTCGGGAGCGGCGTTCGGTGCGGTGCTCGAGCAGGCCGTCGCGCAGAGCTCCCCGGCACCCGCACCCGCGTCGGCTCCGGCGGCCGCCAAGCCCGCCGCGGTCTTCGTCGACGGCGTCCCCGCGGACCTCGCCGCGTACGGGAACGGCCGTATCCCCGGGGACGCGCTCGAGCCCGTGGGCTCCACGGGCCACAAGCTCTGGGCACCCGCCGCCGGCGCGCTCGAGGACGTCCTCGCGGCGGCCGCGCGCGACGGCGTCACGATCGGCATCACCGACTCCTACCGCTCGTACGACGCGCAGGTGGACGTCGCCGAGCGCAAGGGCCTGTACTCGCAGGGCGGCCTCGCGGCGAAGCCGGGCACGAGCCCGCACGGCTGGGGCCTCGCCGTCGACCTCAAGCTCGACGCGACGGCTCAGGCGTGGATGCGCGCCAACGGCGGCCGCTTCGGCTTCGTCGAGGACACCCCGCGCGAGCCCTGGCACTGGGTCTACCGGGGCTGACGGGCCCACCGGCGAACGGCCACCGCCCTCCGGCACGTACCCCGATGCCCGTCCGCGGCCTCGGACGCGCGCCGGACGCCGTCTCCGGCGTCTCGCGCGCTCCGGTCCGAGCACGCCCGCGGTGGCTCGCGGCCCGGCTCACGCCGAGCGGGAGCGGCCGGGCTCACGCCGAGCGGGAGCGGCCCGACGAGGGGACCCGACGAGGGCGTCCTGCCGGGTCCCGCGCGTGTGCCCCGCGTCCGTCAGACCGTGCCGGGGTCGCGGGGGTTGAGGTTGCCCGGGTCCGCGTCGGGGTCCGCGTACTGCCCGCCGGCGTCCGACGTGGTGTCGCGCGGGTTGAGGTTGTCCGGGTCGGTGTCCGTGTCGGTGTCCGGGTCGTACGGCTTCTCGGACTCGTTCACGGGCGTCTGGTCCTGGGTGCTCTCGGTGTTCTCGCTCATGTGCCTCACGCTGCCACCGGCACGGTCGACCCGCATCCGATGCGGCGGGACGTCAGCCGCGACGGTGGTCCTGCACGGTGAGCCGAGGGCCGCGACGGGGGGCGAACGCCCGGCCGGTCAGCTCCAGGAGCCGGATCACGCGGTACCGGTGCGGGCGCCACGGGGCGAGCAGCTCGAGCATCGTCGCGTCGTCGACCCGGCGGCCCACGAGCGCCCAGCCGACACCCTTGGCCAGGTGGTAGTCGCCGACCGACACCGCGTCGGCGTCGCCGAGCGCGCGCTGCGCCACCTCGGCGGCTGTCCACACGCCCACCCCCGGGACGGCCTGCAGCCGGCGCGTCGCGTCCTCCGGCGTCATCGCCACGGCTTCCTCGAGGCGCCCGGCGACCCGGGCGCAGGCGAGGACGGTCCGGGCGCGTCGGGGGTCGACCCCGGCGCGGTGGAAGTCCCACTCGGGCACGCCGAGCCAGCCGTGCGCGTCGGGCACGACGCGCATGCCCGCCGGGGCGGGGCCCGGGGCCGGCTCACCGTGCCGGTCGAGCAGCCAGCGCCACGCGCTGAACGCGGTGCTCGCGATGACGCGCTGCTCGAGCACCGCCGGGACGAGCGCCTCGAGCACACGCCCGGTGCGGGGCACCCGCAGCCCCGGGTGCCGGCGGTGGGCGTCGTGCAGGTCGGCGCGCAGCGGGCTGAACGACGCGGGGTCGTCGCGGTCACCGAGCAGCTCGGGCACCGACGCGAGCGCCTCGGCGGCGCCCGGACCCCAGGCGGACGCGTCGACCCGGTGCGTCCCGCGCTGGACGAGGCGCAGCGTCGCCGGGCCGGACGGCGGGCGCGTCGTGCGCCAGAGCGCACCGTCGGGCGTGCGCTGCTGCGTGGGGTCGAACCGCCCGTGCGCGAGCCGCTGGAGCGTGAGGCCGAGGTCCACGGGGGTCGCGGGCCGGTAGCTCGCGGTGCTGCCGCGGTCGCGGTCGGCGTCACCGGTGTCGGCACCGGCCGGCACGGGCACCGCGGACGCGCTCATCGACCCATCGTGCCATCCGCGTCGGCCCGGGATGCAGCCCGGGGCCCGCGCGCCCACGATGGAGCGGTGGCCGCACGCCGTGGGCGGCCGACCCACCCGGACCCGCCGCGGCCCCGACGGGAGGACGAGCACATGAGCGACCAGGACACCGACCGGGCTGCGGGCGGCACGGGCAGCGGCGCCGACGACACCGGCGGCTCGTCCGCGGACGAGACGTCTCCCGGCTCGGACGGTGACGGCGTCGAAGCCGGCTACACCCCGCCCGACGAGCTCGTCCGCGACCCCGAGCCGGTCGAGCCGACCGACTGAGGTGGGGCAGTCGGGGGGTGGTGGTTCCGCTCAGGGCGGAACTGGAGGATGATCAAGGGGTGGCCCCCCAGCAGACCGGTCCCCGCCGGCACCTCCCCAACAGTCCCTTCAACGCCGCACGCGAACGCGCGGCAGCGGCAGCCGTCTTCGAGCGCATCCCCGTCGGCGAGCGCGTCTCGCACGAGCGCCACGGTCTCGGCCGTGTGGTTGCGCTCTCAGGCGAGAGCGACGTGATCGTCGACTTCGGCGGCGGCGACCGCCGGCGCGTCTCCCTCGCGAGCTCCAAGCTCGAGCGTCTCTGACCGACCGCGCGACCCCCTGCGCCGCACGGTGCGCGGACCGATGAGTCCGCCGCGCACCGTCGGTCTTCCCTCCAGACCGAGCTGGAGGCGCGCATGCCCGACGAGACCGAACCGACGCGACACGTTCCTGCAGCGTGCTCGCGTGTCCGGCTGATGCTGGCTGTCGCCGCGCGCACCGTCGTGCGCGACGCCAGCGGGCTCCCGCCGGACCTCGCGAGCGTCGACGCGCTCGCGCGTGCGCACCTCGACGCGCTCCGCTCGGGGCGGTGCGAGGTGCTGCGCGGTGCGAGCGACGACCTGGTCGAGCTGCTGCGCTTCGCGGGCCTGGTGGACGTGCTGCGCGTCGAGACGGTCGTGTCACCGATACGTCGCCCCGCCGGCGAGGGGACCCTCTAGGCCGTCCGGCGAGGCCGACGGCGGGACCGCACGGGCGAGGGCGCCCGCCTGAGCCGGACCGCTCAGGCGGGACGCGCCTCCGTGCGGGACCGCTCCGTGCGGGACCGCTCCGGCGGGACGCCCGTCCGCGTGGGACCGACGCCCGTCCGCGGGGGACGGCTCAGGCGGGGACGCCCGCCACGTCGAGGTGGTCGGGCAGGCCGAACGCCGCGAACAGCCGGGTGTCGACGAAGTTCGTGATGCTCGAGATCGAGCCGTCCCGGATCTCCAGGACGTGGATCGCCCACGGTTCGAGCCGCCCGGCGACCGCGCTCGGCTTGTACTGCGCGAACGCCGGGGAGCCGTTCGCGTCGACGTGCAGCAGCCGGGAACCGCGGCACGCACCGCCCGGGCCGAGGTGCCACAGCCCGATGTCGACGGGGCCGCTCAGCCACAGCGCCCACGGCGGCATGGACTGGGTCGCGTCGGCGTGCAGCAGCCGCACGAGCGCCTCGATGTCGTAGGCCTCGAAGGCCTTGACGTACTGGTCGAGCAGCGCGGCGTGCTCCGGGTCGAGCGGGTCGGGTGCGCTCGCCCCGCGCTCCGTCGCACCGTTGGCGAGCGTCGCCCGTGCGCGCTGGAGCGCGCTGTTGACCGACGCGACCGTCGAGCCGAGGAGCGTCGCGACCTCCTCGGCACGCCAGCGCAGCACCTCGCGCAGGATGAGCACGGCGCGCTGGCGCGGTGGCAGCTCCTGCAGCGCCGCGACGAACGCCAGCCGCACCGACTCGCGGGCCACGGCGACGTCCGCGGGGTCGCCCGAGTCGGGCAGCACCCGCTCGTCGGGCGCCGGCCCGAGCCACGTCGGGTCGCCCAGCTTCTCGCCCAGGGAGGCCTCGACGGGCGGCGAGGCGGCAGGCGAGAGGTCCATCGGCAGCGCGCGGCGGCGGGTGCCGTCGAGCGAGTCGAAGCACACGTTGGTCGCGATGCGGTAGAGCCACGAGCGCAGGCTCGACCGGCCGTCGAAGCGGTCGAGCGCGCGCCAGGCCCGGATCATGACCTCCTGGACGGCATCCTCGGCGTCGTAGATCGACCCGAGCATCCGGTAGCAGAAGCCGGTGAGCTCACGGCGGTACGGCTCGAGCTGGTCGGGTGTGGCCGCGGGGGTGCGCGCGGCGGCGGGGGCGTCTGCGGGGACCAGACCGGTCACGACGGGGACCTCTCGACGTCCGGGGTGGGCTCGGTGCCCGCCGTCGGGGCGGCGGGCGCCCACGACCTCTCGATCCTGACAGTGCGCCGCGTCCCCCGACAACCCTCCCGGACGCCCGATCAGGTCGACGTCCCCCGCGTCAGCGCGCAGCACCGGCGGGCTCCATGAACATCGCCTCCCAGACGTGGCCGTCCGGGTCCTGGAAGGAGCGCGAGTACATCCCGCCCTCCTCGATCGCCGGGGTCGACACGCTGCCGCCCGCGGCGAGCGCCGCCTCGACCACCTCGTCGACGCGCGCCCGGGACGCGACCGCGAACGCGACGATGACCTCGGTGGCCCGCGTCGCGTCGGCCACGGGCTTCGTCGTGAACGTCGCGAAGAAGGGGTCGACGAGCAGCATCACGAAGCTCTCCGCCCCGAGGACGAGGCAGGCCGCCCTCTCCTCGGTGTACTGCGGGTCGAAGTCGAGCCCGAGCGCCGTGAAGAACGCCGTCGACCTGGCGAGGTCGCGGACGGGCAGGTTGACGAACACCATCGAGCGCACGCGGGACCTCCGGGACCTGTCAGCTGCTGGTGCAGGGCAGACCGGCCCGGCGACCGGAACTCATCGCCGGACGCCCGCGGGGCGTCTCCGTGGTCAGGTGCGCGTGAGCTCGACGACCGGGATCGTGCGCGTCGTCGCAGCGGCGTGCTCCCCGAAGAAGGGGTAGAGCGCGACGAGGCGCGACCAGACCTCCTCGCGGTCGGTGCCGGCCAGCGGCGTGGCGACCGCGTCGTACTCCTCGTCCCCGACCTCGACGTGCACCCGCGGCTCGGCGACGAGGTTCGTGTACCAGTCGGGGTGGGTGGGCGCGCCCATCGCGGACGCGACCACGAGGAGCCGGTCGTCCTCGCGGTGGAACATCATCGGCGTCGTGTGCGCCCGGCCCGAGCGCGCGCCGGTCGTCGTGAGCAGCAGGAGGCGTTCACGGTGCATCCCCTCGACGGGGCCGCCGGCACGGAACTGCTCGACGACGCGCCTGTTCGTCTCGGAGAGGTCCATCGGCCCGCCCTCCTGGTCGCGGGACGCCCGCGGTGGCACCCCAGGCTCGGCACGCTACTCCCGCCGCCACCGGGCCACCCGGCAGCCGGCCGCCACAGGTCGTCCCGGCACCGGGCCCCTGCGGGTCGACCCGGCACCCGGCCACCACCCGAGCGTCAGTGGGACGGCACCGCCGCAGGGAGCCGGCCCTCGCGGGACGGCGCCGGCCCAGCGCCGCGCGCGCCGGACGCGTCAGGCCTCGTGGTGCGCCGCGCCGTGCCCCGGGGGGACGAACGCCCGGTCACGCGTGCCGGCGTTGCGCGCGATCGCCATGTGACCGCCGAGGTAGCCGCCGACCCCGCTCACGGCGCCGCCGGCGAGCGCGAGCAGCGAGCCCGTCGCGTGGCTGCCGCGGCGCCGCGCGAGCCACGACGCGCCGTAGAGCACGACCGAGACGGTGTTGGCCCCGGCGTGCACGACCCCGACGCGCTGCGTGGTGCGGTCGGCGGCCGCCCACTCGGCCCACCCGGTGAGCACCGTCGGCACCGCCGCGAGCAGCCCCGCGCCGACGAGCGTCTGCGCCGCACGCCCGCCCCGCACCCCCGGGGTCAGGTCGAGGATCGACGCGGACATCCACGCACCGAGCGGGACGTCCGTGAGGAACGGGTGCACGGCGTGGCCGAGACCGCGGCCGTGCAGGACCCACCGGCGGGCCGGGCCGCCGACGAGCCGCGAGGCGAGCGGCCGCGCGGCGTCGACGGCGCCGTCGAGCGCGGTGAGCCGCTCCAGGGCGGCCGTCGCCCGGACGAGCGCCGGCCGGCCCTGGAGCGCGCTGCTGGTCCCGTGCGGCACGTCAGCGCCGACCCGTGGCGTCGCGACGCGGCCAGAGCGCGACTGCGAGGCCCGCGAGCGTGCTCGCGATGTGCAGGCCGTTGTCGGCACCGTTGATGTTGAGGAGGTTGGCGTCCGGGTTGTTCGCGACCACCAGCCCGTAGATGCTCGTCGCGCCGTAGCCGATCGCGAGGATCCAGCCGTAGGTGCGGGCGCCCGAGTCGGTGCGCCAGAGCGCGAGGCCGAGGCCGCCGATCAGCAGGTGCACGATGTTGTGCAGCGGGTTCACCGCGAAGCCGAGGAGTGTCTGGCTGTGGTCGTGCTCCGTGAAGCCGTCGAAGCCGGTCACGAAGAAGCCGAGGATCCCGACGAGCAGGTAGACCGCTCCGACGAGGAGCGCGAGGGTCTGGCTGACGGTGCGGGTCCGGCGGGCTGTCGCGGGAGACGTCATGGTGGTTCTCCGTCCAGAGCTGTGCCTAGGTGTCGCGCACGGGTCTCGACGCGGGGTACCGGGCTCGTGGCCCGGTGGCACGTCCCCGTCGGCCCCGTGCCGCTGGGGCAGGGGGCCGACGGGGTGTGCGTCCTGGTCAGCCGGCGGTGCGCCGGTCGACCGGTCGTGCGGGTCGGTCAGTACTGCTGGCGGGACTCCTGCACGGAGTCCTTGGCGCCCTTGGCGTCCTCCGCGAGGCCCTGGGCCTGCGTGGTGCCCTCGTCCTTGAGCGACGAGGCGGCCTCGGTGGCGCGGTCCTTGACGGCCTGCACCGCCTCCTGAGCCGGCTCGCGCAGGTTCTGCGCGACGTCCTGCGCCGCCGTCTTGACCTCGTCGACGAGGCCCGAGGTCGAGTCCTGCACGCGGCGCGCCGCGTCCTGCTCCACGCGGGTGGACGGCAGGAGCGACGACGCGAGCCAGCCGATGCCGAAGGCGATCAGGCCGGCCGCGAGCGGGTTGCCCTCGGTCTGGCGACGGACGAGCTGCGGGGTCTCCCCCACGGCGTGCGCAGCGCTCGACGCGGTCGACGAGACCGACGACGTGGCGCCGTGCGCCGAGCCGCTGACGCGGTCCTTCGCGTCGTGCGCGCTGCCGGCGACCTTGTCCTTGGCGTCGGAGGCCGAGCCCATGATGCGGTCCTTCAGGCCGAGGGCCGAGCCCTTGACCTTCTCGACCTGGCGGCTGGCGACCGCGCTGGGACGCACCTGCTCGCCGAACGCGTCGACGTCCTGGCTCAGCTCGGCACGCGTGCGCTCGATGTCCGCACGGATCTGGTCCGGGTCGTTGCTCATGCGTTCCTCTCCTCGTGTCCCTGAAGCGCGTTGGGGATCTTCTTGACGGTGTCGGCGGTCTGGGGGGCGCCCTGGATCCTCTGGAACTCCTTCTTGGCGCGCGCGGCGAGCACGGCCGCGACGACGCCCCAGAGGACGGCGACGATCACGGCGGAGATGCCGTGGCCGATCTGGTCGCCGAGGGCCCACCACAGGGCGACGGACAGGAAGACGAGAGCCATGTGGCCGGCGACGGCCGCTCCCCCGCCCATCCCGGCGCCCTTGCCGGCCTTCTTGCCCTCCTGGGTCAGCTCCGCCTTGGCGAGCGCGACCTCCTGGCGCATGAGCGTCGAGAGGTCCTTCGTGATCTCACCGAGCATCTCGCCCAGCGACGGACCGCTGGTCGGGCCCTCGGCGGCCCGGGGGTCGATCCCGGTCCTGGGGTCCACGCTCATCGTCCGTCCTCCACCGTGACCCCGCCGAGCGGGTCACCCGCGGCCGTCCCGCCGAGCCCCGTCGAGGGTGCGCCGGGGGCGCGGTGGGCACCCGTGCTCTCGTCGACCTCCTCGGTCCCGTAGACCGGACCGGTGCCGTACGTCGAGCCGGTCGTCCCGTAGGTGCCACCGGTCGTCTCGTAGCCGGTCGTCGTGGCGCCGGTCGTCGTGGCGCCGGTCGTCTCGTAGCCCGTCGTCGTGGCCGCGGTGTCGGTCAGGCCGTAGCCCGTGCCGGTCGTGGCGTACTCGGTGGTCGCCGGGTAGGAGGTCGTGGTGTCCGCGTACGAGGCGGTGCCGGTCGTGGTGTCCTTCGCCGCGTCCTTCGCACCGCGCGTCAGGCGCCCGGCGAGGACACCGGCCGCAGCCGCGATCGCGAGGAACGTGCCGGGGTTGCGGCGGGCGTACGTCTTGACCTCCTCCAGGAGGTCGGCCGGCTCACGCGCCTCGAGCCACGACGCGACGGAGTCGGTCCGGCCGGCGACCTGCCGGGCGATGTCGGCGGCGAGCCCGCCCTGCGAGCTGTCGGCCATCGAGCCGAGATCGGTCCCGAAGGTGCGGATGCCGCTCGCCACGCGGCTCTGCTGCGTGCTCGCCTGGTCGGCGAGCCCCGCCCGCGTCTGGCCGAAGACGTCCTTGACCTGGCTCTTCGCCTCGTGGGCGACCTCGCGGGCCTGACTCTTCGCCTCCTGCGCGAGGTGCTGCGTGCTCTCCGCGGCGCTGTGGGCGACGCCCGACGCCTCCTCGCGGACGGCCTGTGCCGTCGATCCCTGCGAGCCGTCCGCCGGCTGAGCAGTTCCGTGGTCGTTCGTCATCGTCATCCCTCCGAGTCGACGGGATCCGTCGTGTGCTGGGGGGTCGGAGGACGTCGCCGCGGCATGCGGGACACCCACCCGGACCCTCCCTGGGTGGCGCCGACGACTTGCCTGCGTCGGTGCTTCGTGCCGCCCGGTCGAGCGCCGTGGGACGCCGTCCGGGGACGTTGACGACGCTATGCACACCGGCAGGCGTCCGCCACCGGAGAGCCGCCCGGCGACCTCGGCCCGTCACCCGGACGGGGTGCCCCCGGCCCCGTACGATGGGGCCTCAGGTGCGCCGGGAAGTCTGGTCGGCAACGTCCTTGCCGACCCTGCCGAGAGGTCCTCCATGACACCGCACTCCCCTGGTTCGCCGCTGCTCACCCGTGGTTCGTGGGCCGAGGCGTCCCGTATCGCCGAGGTCCTGCGCAAGGAGACCGTCGGGGGTGCGCTCCTCCTGGTCGCGACCGTCGCGGCACTCGTCTGGGCGAACTCGCCGGCGGCCGGCTCGTACACCGCGCTGCGCGACCTCGAGGTCGGCCCGGAGGCGCTGCACCTGCACCTCTCGCTCGGGACGTGGGCCGCGGACGGCCTGCTCGCGATCTTCTTCTTCGTCGTCGGCCTCGAGCTCAAGCGCGAGTTCGTGGCGGGCGACCTGCGCGACCCGCGGCGCGCGGCGCTGCCGATCCTCGCGGCCGTCGGCGGGATGGTCGTGCCGGCGCTCGTGTACGTCGCGCTCAACGCCGGCACGGGCGACGGTGCCCTGCGCGGCTGGGCGATCCCGACCGCGACGGACATCGCCTTCGCCCTCGCGGTCCTCGCGGTCGTCAGCACCCACCTGCCCACGGCGCTGCGCACGTTCCTCCTGACCCTCGCGGTCGTCGACGACCTGCTCGCCGTGACGGTCATCGCGGTCTTCTACACGAGCGAGCTCGACGTCGTCATGCTGCTCGCCGCGCTCGTGCCGCTCGCGCTGTTCACGGTGGCCGTGCAGCGCCGCATCCGCTCGTGGTGGCTCCTGCTGCCGCTCGCCTTCGCGACGTGGACTCTCGTGCACGCGTCAGGGGTGCACGCGACCGTCGCCGGGGTGCTGCTCGGGTTCGCCGTCCCGGTGGTCCGCAGCCGCGCGGCCGGCGGCCCCGACGCCGGTCCGGGCCTCGCGGAGCACTTCGAGCACCGCTTCCGGCCGGTCTCGGCAGGGTTCGCCGTCCCCGTCTTCGCGTTCTTCGCAGCCGGCGTGGGCGTCGGCGGGCTCAGCGGGCTCGCGGACTCGCTCCAGGACCGCGTCGCGCTCGGGATCGTCGCCGGGCTCGTCGTGGGCAAGACCGTGGGTATCCTCGGCACCACCTGGCTCGTCGCGCGGTTCACGCACGCGCGGCTCGACGAGGGGCTGAGCTGGCTCGACGTGCTCGGCGTCGCGGTCCTCGGCGGCATCGGGTTCACGGTGTCGCTGCTGGTCGGTGACCTGGCGTTCGGTGCGGGCAGCGTGCGCGACGAGCACGTCAAGGTCGGCGTGCTCGCCGGCTCGGTGCTCGCGGCGCTGCTCGCGTCCGTCCTGCTGCGCGCTCGCAACCGCGCCTACCGTCGGATCCACGAGATCGAGACCGCCGACGTCGACGCCGACGGGATCCCCGACGTCTACCAGCGCCCGGCGGGCTGACGGCGGCGCACGCGCAGCGCAGAGGCGCGCGGTGGCTCACCGGTGCGGCGGTCACCTCCCCACCGGTGCGCCGCGCGCGCCGGCCACGAGCCCACCGGTGCGCCGCGCGCGCTAGGCCACGAGGTCACGCCGCCGGAACGCGACCGCGCCCGCGCCCGCGCCCGCGCCCGCGAGCAGCACCGCCACGGCGCCCATGGCGGCGAGCGGCCCCGCCTCCAGATGCTCGCTCGGCACGGCCGGCACCAGCCCGAAGGGGGCGAGGTCGAGCGCTGCGGCCGGCAGGTCGAGCAGCGGGCCGTAGAGCCCGACGACGATCGCGCCCACGAGCACGAGCCAGAGCCCCCCACGTGGGCGCCCCGACCGCGTACGCCACGGTCACCAGCCCTGCGAAGCAGGCGACGAGCGGCAGGTGGCCGAGGCTCCCGAGCGGGAGCTCGCCGACGAGGCCGGCGTCGCTGACCGCACCGGCGGCGCCGACCCCGAGCGCCAGGCCGGAGACGACCAGCCCGGCGGCGTCCCGGATGCGCGCCGGCGCCGCGAGGTCCGCCCCGGCGGACGGCCGTCGACCGGTGCTCCCGGAGCTCCCCGGGCTCGCGGACCCCGCGCGCGCTGAGCGCATGTTCAGCACCCTCGATGGTCGTTCAGCTCCCTGGCCAAGAACCCGTCAGCGTGCTCAGAGGAACCTGCCATGACGTCCGGCGACGTGCGGCCGCACCGCAGCGCCCGCTGCCGGCGCGGCGGGTCGTCGGGCTCCTCGACCGGGCCCCTGCGCGACGAGCTCCGCGGTTGCCGACCCCGGGCGGGCCCCGCAGGATCGGTCGTACGACACCGCAGGCCCGGGACCGCGGCCGCGCGCCGTGCTCCGCCCACGGGCGCGAGAGGAGAGCTCCGATGACCACGCAGCACGAGGGACGAGTCGCACCGGAGCGAGGGGACGCACGATGAGCGAGCGCCGCAGCACCACGAAGGCACACACCGCCCCCGACCCCGAGGACCCGCGCAAGCCGGACGACCCGACGGACATGAGCAAGCCGGGGTGGAAGTACTCCCTGCGGCGCACCGTGCGGGAGTTCAGCCACGACCAGTGCACCGACCTCGCCGCCGCGCTCACCTACTACGCGGTGCTCGCGATCTTCCCCGCCCTCATCGCGCTCATCTCCGTGCTCGGCGTGTTCGGCCAGGGCAAGAGCACCACCGACGCGCTCGTCGAGCTCGCCGGCGGGCTCGGCCCCGAGGAGACGACCGACACGATCAAGGGCGTCATCGACGGGCTGCAGACGAACCAGGGCGCCGGCCTCGGGCTCGTCCTCGGTCTCGCGGGCGCGCTGTGGTCCGCGTCGGGCTACGTCGGGGCGTTCAGCCGCGCCATGAACCGGATGTACGAGATCGACGAGGGACGCCCGATCTGGAAGCTGCGCCCGGTGGTGCTGCTGGTCACGCTCGTCAGCGTCGTCCTCACCGCGATCGCCGCGCTCATCCTCGCGGTCAGCGGGCCGGTGGCCCAGGCGATCGGCGACGCGATCGGGCTCGGGGACCAGGCCGTGATGATCTGGAACATCGCGAAGTGGCCGGTGCTGCTCGGCATCGTCGTCGTCGTCATCGCGATCCTGTACTACGCGACCCCGAACGTCCGTCAGCCCAAGTTCCGCTGGATGAGCACCGGCGCGCTCATCGCGATCGTCGTGTGGGCGCTCGCGTCGGCCGCGTTCGGGTTCTACGTCGCGAACTTCGGCAGCTACAACAAGACGTACGGCTCGCTCGCGACCGTCATCATCTTCCTGCTCTGGCTCTGGATCACGAACCTCGCGCTGCTGTTCGGCGCCGAGTTCGACGCGGAGGTCGAGCGTGGTCGTGAGCTCGAGGCCGGGATCGCCGCCGAGGAGTCGATCCAGCTGCCGCCGCGCGACACGCGGGCGAGCGACAAGAAGGCGAAGAAGGCCGAGGAGGACGTCGACCGCGGCCGGTCGCTGCGCCGCCGCCGGGCCGCCGAGCTGGAGGAGCAGGGCAAGGGTCCGGACGCGGGCTCCGGCAAGGGGACCGGGGGCGACACCCGCCGGGAACGCCGCTGACGCGGGACCGGGGAGCAGGCACCGGCCTCCGGCTCCTGCTGCTCGCCGACACCCACCTGCCCACCCGGGCGCGCGACCTCCCGGGGGCGGTCTGGGACGCGGTCGACGCGGCGGACGTCGTGCTGCACGCCGGCGACTGGGTCGACGTCGCGCTGCTCGACGCGCTCGAGCAGCGGGCCCGGCGGCTCGTCGCCTGCTGGGGCAACAACGACGGGCCGGAGCTCCGGGCCCGCCTCCCGGAGGTGGCCCGCGCCGAGCTCGCCGGCGTGCGGGTCGGGGTCGTGCACGAGACGGGCGCGTCGACGGGTCGCGAGGCGCGCGCCGACGCGGCCCACCCCGACCTCGACGTCCTCGTCTTCGGGCACAGCCACATCCCGTGGGACACCACGACCCCGCGCGGGCTCCGGCTGCTCAACCCCGGCTCGCCCACGGACCGCCGCCGCCAGCCCGCGTGCACGTACCTGACCGCGCGCGCTGAGGACGGGCGGCTGCACGACGTCGAGCTCCACGCGCTGCCGGTGCGCGCCGCGCGCTGACCGACAGGGCCGGCGCCCGCGCCGCCTCGTCCGCCGCGAGACCGCTCGCGCGGGTCGGGCCGGGCACGCGAGGCTGGAGCCCGGAGCCGCCCCGCGTCAGAGCAGCGAGCGCCGGCTCCGCCCCGCCACGGCCGCGGAGAGGATCGCGTCGATCGCGAACGCCGACGCGTGCGCGAGGTCGACGGCCTCGGGGTCGAGCAGCCACTGCACCTGCAGCCCGTCCATGACCGCGAGGATCGCGGCCGCCGCGGCGTCGAGGTCGCGGTCGACCGGCGGGTCGTCGGGTGCGCAGACCTCGCGCAGCGCGGCCCCGACGTCGGCGCGCAGCTGCGTGTACCGGTGCCGGAACCAGTCCTTGGCGGGGTGCCCCTCGGTCACGGACTCGGCGGACAGGACCGCGTAGGTCTGCACGATGCCGGCGCGCTCGGCGTTGAGCCGCGCGGTCGTCACGAGGTGCCGGAAGAGCTCGAGGCCGCCCGGGATGTGCTGCCCCTCGAGGTGCTCGACGTCCGTCTTGTCGCGGAAGTCGAGCATCTCGAGGAGCAGCAGGTCCTTGGAGCCGAAGTGGTGCAGCACGCCCGCGTGCGTCATGCCGACCTGGTCGGCGATCTCGGCGAGCGAGCCGTTCTTGTACCCCCGGTTGCCGAACGTCGTGATCGCGGCGCGCAGGATGTCCTCGCGCCGTCGGGCGGTCTCCTCGCGGGGCCGCTGGGCGCGTCGGGGCGCACGTGTCGACATGACCGTCACCATACTGTGACCGCCGCCGTTACTGACGTGTAAGTAACAACGTGCTTCGATGGCCTCTGTCCGGCAACGACGCCCGCATCGGAGACCTGCTGATGACCACGTACTCCCCCGCCCCGGGCGACGTCCTCGCGGGCGCCGCGGGAGACGCGTCCCGCGCCGGCGGGCCTGCACGCGCCCCGCTCCCCCACGCGGACGGCGCCGCGACCGAGGCGGCGATCGACCTCCTCGTCGCCCGCTGCGACCTCGAGGCCAAGGTGCGCCTGCTCACCGGGATGACGGCCTGGCGCCTGCACCCCGACGAGGCGCTCGGCCTGCGCTCGGTCGTCGTCTCGGACGGTCCGGTCGGCGTCCGCGGCACGGGCGAGAAGCCCGGCGAGACCTCGCGGCTGCTGCCGTCCCCGAGCGCGCTCGCCGCCACGTGGGACACGGGCGTCGCACGCCGGGTCGGCTCGCTGCTCGCCGCCGAGGCGCGCCGGCACGGCGTCGACGTCGTCCTCGCGCCGCAGCTCAACCTCCAGCGCACGCCTGTCGCCGGACGGCACTTCGAGTGCTACTCCGAGGACCCGCTGCTGACGTCGCTCATCGGCTCGGAGGTCGTCGCGGCGATGCAGGACGGCGGCGTCGGCGCGTGCGTCAAGCACTTCGTCGCGAACGACTCCGAGACCGCGCGCACCGAGCTCGTCGCGCGCGTCGACGAGCGCACGCTGCGGGAGGTCTACCTCGCGCCGTTCGAGCACGCGGTGCGCGTCGCCGGGGTCTGGAACGTCATGGCGGCGTACAACGGCGTCGACGACGGCACGCAGAGCGCCCCTGCGACCGAGCACGGCCACCTCCTGCGGGACGTGCTCAAGGACGAGTGGGGCTTCGACGGCGTCGTGGTCAGCGACTGGCTCGCCGCGCGCCGGACCACCGAGGCCGCGGCCGGCGGGCTCGACCTCGTGATGCCCGGACCCGGCGGCCCGTGGGAGGAGCACCTGGTCGCCGCGGTCCGTGCCGGTGAGGTCGACGAGAGCGAGCTCGACGACAAGGTCCGGCGCATCCTGCGCCTCGCCGTGCGCGTCGGCGCGGTCCGTGCGCTGGCTCCCGAGCCGACCGCCCCGCCCGCCGAGGAGGGCCTGCTGCGCGAGCTCGCCGCCCGCGCGACGGTCGTGCTCCGCGACGAGGACCGCGTGCTGCCCCTGGACCCGAACCGCGTGCGCCGCGTCGCGCTGCTCGGCCCGAACGCCCACGCGGCGTTCGTGCAGGGCAGCGGCAGCGCGCACGTGCACCCCGACGCGGTCGTCTCGCCCGAGGAGGGCCTGCGCAGCGCGCTGCCCGCCGCGGACGTCGTCGTGCTGCGCGGCGGGGACGCGCGCCGGCGCGCTCCCGACCTCGACGTGCTCGGCGCCGTCCGGGAGCCGCGCACGGGTGAGCCCGGGCTGCGCGTGCGCGTCCTGGACGCCGGCGGCCGTGTGCTGTCCGAGCACGTCGAGCCCACCTGGGACGGCTGGCTGCGGGACCTGCCCGAGGAGGCCCACGAGGTGCACCTCGACGGCCTCGTCCGCCTCGAGGCCGCCGGCGAGCACTGGCTCGGGCTCGGCACCGTCGGGATTTGGTCGTTCGAGGTCGACGGCGAACGGCTCCGCGGCGGGGACCGGCCCGCCGGCCCCGAGGTCGTGCTCGACTCGAGCGTCAACAGCCCCGACGCGCACGGCGTGCCGGTCCAGGTCGCCGAGCCGCGCGACGTCGTGCTCAGCGCGGAGCTCCGCGTCGTGCACGGCGAGGGGTACGGCACGTTCGTGCGCGGCGCGCTGCGCCACCGGGCACCCGGCCCCGGGATCGACGAGGAGATCGCCGAGGCGGTCGAGGCCGCCCGCGCCGCCGACCTCGTCGTGGTCGTCGTCGGCACCAACGACGAGGTCGAGTCCGAGGGCTGGGACCGGACGTCCCTCGCGCTGCCCGGACGGCAGGACGAGCTCGTCGAGCGCGTGCTCGACGTCGCGCCGGACGCGGTCGTCGTGGTGAACGCGGGCGCCCCGGTGCTGCTCCCCTGGCTCACCCGCGCCCGGACGGTGCTCTGGACCTGGTTCCCCGGGCAGGAGTGCGGGGACGCGCTCGCGGACGTGCTGCTCGGGCGCACCGAGCCCGCCGGGCGCCTGCCCTGGACCCTGCCCGCGAGCGCCGACGACGTCCCGGTCCCGGACGCCGTCCCGGACGCGGCCGGCGTCGTCGCCTACACCGAGGGCCTGCACGTCGGGTACCGGGCGTGGGAGCGCTCGGGGGCGACGCCTGCGGCGCCGTTCGGCTTCGGGCTGGGCTGGACGACGTGGCGGTACGACGACGGGCACCAGGTGCTCGCGGCCGACGCCGACGCGGTGCGGCTCGAGATCGACGTGACCAACACCGGACCGCGTCGCGGGACCGAGACGGTGCAGGTGTACCTCGAGGCCGACCCGGTCGACGGGCTCGACCGCCCGGTGCGCTGGCTCGCCGGGTTCACGACCGTGACCGCCGGCCCGGGCGAGCGCGTCGCCGTGAGCGTCCGGCTCCCCCGCCGCACGTTCGAGGTCTGGGACGTGCGGCGCGCGCGCTGGACGACACCGCCCACGCGCTACCGCGCCCGTGTCGGGCGCTCGGTGCGCGACCTGCCCCTGACCGTCGAGGTCGTCCCCCTCGGCGCCGACCCCGCGCGCACCGGCGGCTCCCCCGCTCGCGCCGGCGGCGCAGCCGCGGGGCGCGCTCGACGCTGAGCGCCGGCCGTCCCGTGTCCTCGCGCGTCGGGCTCCGCCCGACCTCCTGCGCCACGCCCGTGCAGGAGGTCGGGCTGGGGGACGTGCTCGCCGACCGGCAGCGCCGGGTCAGCGGGTGAGACCCCGGTCGCCGGCGGTCAGGCGTCGTCCCGGGTGGCCGGCGTCGTCCGCACGGCGGTCACGGCGTCGTTGACGTCGAGGCCCCGCTTCTTCATCGCGCGGGCGCGCTCCCCGGCGGACCGCAGGCGCGGGTTGACGTACTCGTCGATGCCGAAGTTGATGAGCGAGAGCGCCACGCCGATGGCGGCGATGCACAGCCCCGGCGGCATGAACCACCACCACTGGTTCTGCCGGAACGCCCCCTGGGCGCTGGCCCAGTTCAGGATCGTCCCCCAGTTGTACGTGTTCACCGGGATGACCCCGATGTAGGAGAGCGTCGTCAGGCCGAGGATCGCGGCGGTCACCGTGCCGACGAAGCTCGCCGCGATGAGCGCCATGAGGTTGGGCAGCATCTCGTGGCCGATGATGCGGCGCAGCGGCTCGCCGTTCGCGCGGGCGGCCTGGACGAAGTCACGGTTGCGCAGCGACATCGTCTGCGCGCGCAGCACCCGGGCCCCCCACGCCCAGCCGGTGAGGCCGAGCACGGCGGCGATGACCACGAGCGGGGGGTCGTCGAACATCGAGGCCACGATGATGATCAGCGGCAGCCCGGGGATGACGAGGAAGACGTTCGTCAGCGCGGACAGGCTCTCGCTGCGCCAGCCGCGCAGGTAGCCGGCGACGACCCCGACGACGACCGCGATGATCGTCGCCATGATCGCGGCGAGGAAGCCGACGACGATCACGCCGCGGGTGCCGTGGACGACCTGGCTGAGCACGTCCTCGCCGAGGTGCGTGGTGCCGAGCCAGTGCTCCGCCGACGGCGGCTGGAAGCGCGCCGTGTTGTCGACCTTGGTGGGCGAGTACGGCGCGAGCACGTCGGCGAGCAGCGCGACGAGCACGAAGAACCCGAGGATCGCCAGGCCGGTGATCGACTTGCGGTTGCGGAACATCGCGAACGCGGAGCCCAGCCGAGCGCCGGCCGTCGCCCTCGGGCGCGGTGCGCGCTCCGCGGGGACGTCAGGGGCCCGCTCGGTGCGGAGGTCGGTGGTCATGGTTCAGGCCTCCGTCTGGCGGGTGCGCGGGTCGAGGAACGCGTAGGCGACGTCGGCCAGGATGTTGGCGACGAGCACGGACAGCGTGATCACGAGGAACACGCCCTGCATCAGGGCGTAGTCCTTCGCGTTGGTGGCGTCCAGGAGCAGCTTCCCGACCCCGGGGTAGCTGAAGACCATCTCCATGACGATGGTGCCGCCGACGATGAACCCGATCGAGAGCGCGAAGCTCTGGATCTGCGGGAGCACCGCGTTACGCGCGGCGTAGCGCCAGAGCACGCGGCTGTTCGGCATGCCCTTGGCCTGCGCGACGGTGACGTAGTCCTCGTCGAGCACCGTGAGCATCATGTTGCGCATGCCCAGCATCCAGCCGCCGAGCGACGCGATGACGATGGTCACGGCGGGCAGCGTGCCGTGGTGGATCACCTGGCCGACGAACTCCGCCGACCACTCCGGCCGCATCCCGACGCCGTACGCCTTGCCGATGGGGAACCAGCCGAGGTTCACCGAGAACAGCGCGATCCCGAGGAGCCCCAGCCAGAAGTAGGGGATCGTGGCGAGGAAGGTGGTGACGGGGATGAGCCCGTCGAGCCGGCTGCCTCGGCGCCAGCCGACGATCGCGCCGCCGATCGTCCCGATCGCGAACGAGACGACGGTCGCGAAGCCCACGAGCCCGACGGTCCACGGCAGCGCCTGGCTGATCACCTCGGTGACCGGGCGCAGGCCGTGCAGCAGCGAGACGCCCAGGTCACCCTGGAGCAGCAGAGCCCAGTAGTCGGCGTACTGCTGCAGCAGCGACTTGTCGGTGTCGAGCCCGAGCAGCGACCGCAGCGCGTCGGCCGCCTCGGGGCTGACGTTGCGGTTGCGGGACAGGTACTGGTCGACCGCGTCGCCCTTCATCATGCGCGGCAGGAAGAAGTTGATGGTGACCGCGGCCCAGAGCGTGACGAGGTAGAACGCGGCGCGCCCGCCGAGGAAGCGCCACGGGATGCGGGAGCGGCCGCGGACGGCGGTCGTCGCCGTCGTGCCGACCTCGAGGGCGTCCTGGGTCGGCAGCGGGGGCTGGACGGCGGTCACAGCGCACCTCCGGACAGGCCGGACTGCGAGGCGAAGTGCCGCTCGGGGTCCGGGGACGCCGCGCGCAGCTCGCGGGTGTAGGGGTCCTGCGGGCGGAGGATGACGTCGTCGGCCGGCCCGCTCTCGACGACCCGGCCCTGGTTGAGCACCATGATCTCGTCGCTGAAGTGCCGCGCGGTCGCCAGGTCGTGGGTGATGTAGAGCACGCCGAGACCCTCCTCGCGCCGCAGGTCGGCGAGCAGGTTGAGCACGCCCAGGCGGATGGAGACGTCGAGCATGGAGACCGGCTCGTCGGCCACGAGGAGCCGGGGCCGGGAGGCCAGCGCCCGGGCGATCGCGACGCGTTGCCGCTGACCGCCCGACAGCTCGTGCGGGCGACGGTCGATCACCACGTCGGGCTCGAGACGCACCCGCTCCAGCAGCCGCCGCACCTCGTCCTCGAGCCCGGCCCTGGGCACCACGCCGTCGAGGCGCAGCGGTCGCTCGAGGTGGTAGCGGACGGAGTGGTACGGGTTGAGCGACGCGAACGGGTCCTGGAACACCATGCGCAGCTTCTGGCGGTACGTGCGCAGCCCGGCCCCGCGGCGCGGGATCGGCTCCCCGTCGAGGCGGACCTGCCCGCTCGTCGGCGTCTCGAGCTGCGTGAGGATCTTCGCGATCGTCGACTTGCCGCTGCCGGACTGGCCGACGAGCCCGATCGTCCGACCGGACGTCAGGGTGAAGCTCACGTCGTCGAGCGCCTTGATCTGGCCTGCGCCGCGGACCGCGTAGGTCTTCGTGACGCGGTCGAACTCCAGGACGGTCATCGCGCGACCACTCCTCTTTCTCCGGTCAGGCGGGGGAAGGACGACAGCAGCGTCCTCGTGTACGCGTCCCGCGGGTTCGTCCAGATGTTCTCCGCCGTGTCGAGCTCGACGATCTCCCCCGCGCGCATGATCGCGATGCGGTCGCTGATCTCCAGCAGCAGCGGCAGGTCGTGCGTGATGAAGACGACGGTGAAGCCGAACTCGTGGCGCAGCTGGGAGATCTGCTTGAGGATCTCGCGCTGCACCAGGACGTCGAGCGCGGTCGTGGGCTCGTCCATCACCATGAGCTGCGGGCGCAGGGCGAGCGCCATGGCGATCATGACGCGCTGGCGCATGCCCCCCGACAGCTCGTGCGGGAACGAGCGCCGGCGCTGCCGGCCGACCTTGACGATCTCGAGCACCTCGTCGACGGCCTCGCGTCGCTGCGCCCGGGACATCGAGGGGCGGTGCACCGTGAAGACGTCCTCGAGCTGCGACCCGATCGTGGCCACGGGGTTGAGCGCGTTCATCGCGCCCTGGAAGACCATGGAGACCTTGTCCCAGCGGAACCGGCGCATCTGCTCGGCGTCGAGGCGGCCGATCTCGACGTCCTCCCCCGAGCTGTCGTGGAACACGACCGAGCCGCTCGTGATGACGGCAGGGGCCTTGAGCAGGCGCTGCAGGCCGTAGGCGAGGGTGGTCTTGCCGCAGCCGCTCTCCCCGGCGAGCCCGAGGATCTCCCCGCGGCGGAGCTCGAGGGTGACGTTCTTCACCGCCTCGACGGGCGGGTCGACGTCGTACACGACCGAGAAGTCGCGGACGCTCAGCAACGAATCGCGCATCAGTGCGGGCTCGCTCTCGTGGTGGTCGGCGATGACGGGGCGGGTGCACGCGGCACCCGCCCCGTCACGGACGGGACTACTCGGCCGGCGTCAGCGCCGTCAGGACCTGGACGATCCCCGGCTGCGTCGGGTCGGCGGACGCGTACGCGTCGTCCTCCGACGGCCACCCGACGTAGTTGCGGGTGTTGAACTCACCGAGCAGCGGGTGCGAGCCGAGCGGGATGGCCGGCACCTGCTCGACGAACGCCTTCTGCAGCACGGCCGAGGCGGCCGCCCGGTCCTCGTCGGACGACGCGGTGGCGTAGGTGTTCAGCGCCTCGGTGACCGCGGGGTCCTCGAAGCGGCCGAAGTTGAACTGCGCCTTGCCGTCGACGATCCACTTCGGGTCCATCGTCGAGGTGTACAGGCCGTACGCGTTCCCGGTGTCCTCGAGCCAGTGGATGATGGCCTGGAAGGTGCCCTCCTGGCGCGCGGCGTCCCAGCCGCCCCAGTCCGGCTGGTCCACGACGACCTCGATGCCCAGCGCCTCGTCGAGCTCCTCCGCGATCAGCGCCTGCTCGGTGTTCCAGTCGCTCCACCCAGCGGGCACGGAGATCGAGAACGAGACCCGCTCACCGTCGGGGTCGACGAGGGCCTCGTCCTGCCAGGTGTAGCCGGCGTCGGTGAGGATCTGGCGCGCCTTGTCGACGTCGACCGAGTACGACTCGTCCGCGAGCTCGGGGAGGATCTCGTCCTCCAGCACGGCGCCGAGCCCGGTGACGTTCCAGACGGGCTCGCTCGCGCCCTCACGGGCGACGTCGACGTAGTCCTGGCGGTCGATGGTCCACGCGAGCGCCTTGCGCAGCGCGACGTCGTCGAACGGCTTCGTCTGCAGGTTCAGGAACAGCGTGCCGGAGCCCGCGGTGGGCGACGCCAGGAAGTGGTTGTCCTCGTCGGCGGACAGGTAGCTGTCCTCGATCTGCGGGATGAACGCCTGGGCCCAGTCGGCCTCGCCGGAGACGAGCGCCGTGGTGAGGGCGGCGTTGTCGCCGTAGGAGATGTAGTGCAGCTCCGGCACCGCCAGGTCGCCGCCCCAGTAGCTCGGGTTCGCGGTGAGCGTGACGGACTCGGTCGACCACGAGTCGAGCACGTACGGACCGGTGCCGACGGCCAGGCCGTCCTCGGTGAGCGGGTCGGTGTTGGGGTCGGCGATGTTCTCCCAGATGTGCTTCGGCACGATCGGGGTGTGCAGCACGCGCGCCTGGGCGGTGTACTTCGGCTCGGCGAACTTCAGGGTGATGGCGTCGCCGTCGACCGTCGCGCCCTCGTAGCCCAGCCCCGAGGTGTCGGTGAGCCTGCCGTCGAGGTACTGGTCGAAGGTATAGACGATGTCGTCACCGGTGAACTCGGTGCCGTCGCTCCACGTCACGTCGCTGCGCGGGACCACCGTGAGCTCGGTGTAGTCGTCGTTCCACTCCACCGACTCGGCGAGCCACGGGGTCGTGCCGAGGTCGCCCGTGGGGTTCACGAGCGCCATCGGCTCGAAGATCACCTTGGCGTAGCCGTACTTCGAGGCGGACGAGTCCCCCAGGTACGGGTTGTGCGACTCGGTGGTGATCGCGCCGTCGGGCTTCGCGATCGTCAGGGCCGCGCCCCCCGCGGCAGGGGTGCCGGCGGTGCCGTCTTGACCTGAGGAGCAGGCGGTCAGCACGAGCGCCGTGGCGACGCTCAGGGTGACGAGGGAGGACCGTAGCTTCATTGCTTCTCCTTCGATGTGCGGGGGTGCGGTGCGGCCACAGCCCCAGGGCGCTCTCCACGGTGAGGGTGCGCGGCGTGAACTTACCGATGAGTCAGTAAGTATGTAAATCCCCGGCATCGTCTCGTCACCATCTCGATGCACGATCGTGACCTCGGGCGGGGGTAGCGTGCCCCGCATGCGACTGCGACAGCTCGCCTGGCGGGCCTGCTACGAGCTGCTCGCGGCGCGCGTGCGGCGCCCCGAGTGGGCGTTCATGAACTACGGGTACGCCCCGCTCGACGCCAGGCAGGGCGCAGCGCCGCCGCTCGCGCTCGACCCCGCCGACGAGGTCGACCGGCTCTGCGTCCAGCTCTACGCGCACACGCTCGAGGGCGTCGACGTCGCGGGCACCGACGTGCTCGAGGTCGGCTCCGGGCGCGGGGGCGGGGCGTCGTGGGTCGCGCGGTCGCTCGGCCCGCGCTCGACGACCGGGCTCGACTTCTCGGGCGCCGCGGTCGGGCTCTCCCGGCGCGACCGCCGAGGCCCGGGGCTGCGGTTCGTGCGCGGGGACGCCCAGGCGATGCCGTTCCCGGACGCCTCGTTCGACGTCGTCGTCAACGTCGAGTCCTCGCACTGCTACGGGTCCGTGGAGGCGTTCGTCGCCGAGGTGCACCGCGTCCTGCGCCCGGGCGGGACGTTCGTGTGGGCCGACCTGCGCGGCGCCGACGACGTCGCCACCACCCGCGCGCAGCTCGCGTCGAGCGGTCTCGTGCCGGTCCGCGAGCGCGACATCACCGCCGAGGTGCTGCACGCGCTCCGCCTCGACGACGCCCGCAAGGCGGCGCTCGTGCGCGCGTGGATCCCGCGGCCGTTCCACCGGGTCTTCCGGCCGTTCGCCGGCCTCGAGGGCACGCGCAACCACGAGGGCTTCGCGGACGGCAGCCTGCGGTACCTGAGCGCCCGGCTCGTCCGACCGGCGTGACCCCGCGGCGCGCGGAGCCGGCTTCCTCCCCTCTCCGGGGCACGCGGACGGGGGATGATGGGGCGCCGGCACCGGGCCGGCCGTCAGCACAGCGGGCCGCGTCGCGCGCCGCGAGGGAGGCAGCACCATGACCGTCGTCGACAACGCCGTCTACGTGTCCGGGCGCCGGCACAGCGAGCCGCGCTCCCTGACGCAGACGTACGAGACGCTGCGCGAGGCGAAGGGCATGGCGTGGATCGGCCTGTACCGGCCCGACACGCTCGAGATCACGTCCGTCGCGCACGAGTTCGACATCCACCCGCTCGCGGTCGAGGACACCGTCAAGGCCCACCAGCGCCCCAAGCTCGAGCGCTACGGCGACGTGCTGTTCACCGTGCTGCGGCCCGCGCGGTACGTCGACTCCGAGGAGCGCGTCGAGTTCGGCGAGCTGCACGTGTTCACCGGGCGCGACTTCGTGCTGACGGTCCGGCACGCGGAGTCGCCCGACCTCGCGCGCGTTCGCCGCCGCATGGAGGCGACGCCCGGGCTGCTGCGGCTGGGCTCGGAGGCGGTGCTCTACGCGATCCTCGACGAGGTCGTCGACGAGTACGCGCCCGTCGTGGCGGGCCTGCAGAACGACATCGACGAGATCGAGGACGAGCTGTTCGCGGGCGACCCGAACGTCTCGCGGCGCATCTACGAGCTCTTCCGCGAGGTCATGGCGTTCCAGCGCGCGACGCACCCGCTGCTCGACATGCTCGAGGGGCTCGCCGCGGGCGCGTCGAAGTACGACGTCGACGAGGAGCTGCGCCGGAACCTGCGCGACGTCCAAGACCACGTGGTGCGCGTCGTGGAGCGCGTCGACGCGTTCCGCGCGCTGCTGCAGAACGCGCTCACCGTCAACGCGACCGTGGTCGCGGAGCGGCAGAACGAGGAGATGCGCGCCATGACGCAGGCGAGCCTCGACCAGAACGAGGAGGTCAAGAAGATCTCGTCGTGGGCGGCGATCCTGTTCGCGCCCGCGCTCGTCGGGACCGTGTACGGGATGAACTTCGAGCACATGCCCGAGCTCGAGTGGACCTACGGCTACCCGCTCGCGCTCGCGCTCATGGTCGCGGGGTCGCTCGCGCTGTTCGCGGTCTTCCGCGCGCGACGCTGGCTCTGACCGGGCGCGTCAGACGCCGAGCACGTCGACGGAGCCGCGCCCGGGGCGCGGGTCGAGCCGGAGCTGCCCCTCCGTCGTCCAGTGCACGAGCACGAGCGTCGCGTCGTCCTGCAGCACGCCGCGCTGCCGGGCGAGGATCTCGGTGCACAGGCGGCGCACGACCTCGGGCAGCGGCGTCCCCGTGCCCGACTGCCGCTCGAGGTACCCGCGCAGCCCCTCGACGCCGAACGGGACGCCGTGCGCGTCGCGCGCCTCGGTGATCCCGTCGCTGTACAGCACGAGGACGTCGCCGGGCTCGAGCTGCTCCTCCCCCACGGACACGTGCGTCGCCTCGAGCCCGAACAGCGTCCGGCGCCCGTCCCGCAGGGTGCGCACGACCCGCCCGTCGCGCAGCACGAGCGGGTACGGGTGGCCCGCGGCCACGTAGCGCAGCCGCCCGGTGAAGAGGTCGAGCCGCGCGACGACGCCGGTCGCGAAGGTCGAGCCGCCGAACTGGTCGACGAGCGCCGTGTGCACCGCCTGCGCCTGGTCGAACAGCGAGCGCCCCTCGCGCCGCGCGTTGCGGTACGCGGAGACCGCGGTGGCGGCCACCAGCCCGGCGCCCAGGTCGTGGCCCGTCGCGTCGAAGATCGCCACGTGCGCGTGCTCCTCCGACAGCGCGACGTCGAAGACGTCCCCGCCCACGGACGAGGACGGCTCGAGCCGGCCGCTCACCAGGACACGGTCCGTCCCCGACGTCAGCGGCGGGAGCAGCTGCCAGACGAGCTCCGCCGCGACGGTGCGCCGCTCGCTGCGCCGCACGGCGTCGAGCCCGTCGCCGTAGCGGCTGAGCCCGGTCAGGACGTGCCCGAGGTAGTGCGCGAACCACCAGCACTGCTCGCGCAGCGCCGGGTCCTCCAGCGCGAGGGCGTCGGGCACCAGGACGTCGAGGACGCCGAGCCGCTCGACCCCGTCGAGCACGGGCACCCAGACCCGGGCGTGCCCGTCCGACGTCGACTCCTGGGGGTCGAGCATGCGGAAGGCGCGGCCGGCGAGCGTCCCGTGCAGGCTGAGCGGCGTCCGGTCGTCCGCGTGCGCACCGCCCACGACGGGTGCCAGCCGCGTGCCGCCGTAGTCGACGAGGTAGAGCACCGCCCGGACGCCGAGGGCCCCCGCCGCGCGGTCGACCACGCGCGCGAGCCGGTCCGGCGGCGCGAGGTGGGCGCCTCGCAGCAGCTCGACGAGCGAGGGCAGCGCCCCGGCGTCCCGTGCGGGCTCGCGGCCGCGGCGCACGTACGGTGCCCGGGCCGCCGGCGCGATCTCGTCGAGCGCCTCGTTCACGACCGACGCCACCACGTCCCGCTGGAGCGGCGGCAGCGTCCCGAGGCCGTCGAGGAAGAGGTCGAGCTCGACCGGGTCCGCGTCGCCCCCGAGGGCGAAGTAGCGCACCCAGACGTCCTCCGTCGTCAGCCCCGCACGGTCCATGACCGCGCGGATCGCGTCGCGCTGGTGGCTCTCGGAGACGGACACGGCGCTCAGCGCGTCCGGCGGTGCGCGCCGGCGACGAGCCGGCTGGCCGCGTCGTGCACCGAGACCCCGTCGCGGTGCGCGAGCGCGAGCAGGTGCGCGAACGCGGCCTCCTCGGTCGTGCCGTCGCGGCCCATGATGACCCCCTTGGCCTGGTTCACGAGGTCGCGCCGGCGCAGCGTCGCGCGCAGGTCGTCCCCGAGGCGGCCCGCCCGGCGATAGCTCTGCGCGCTCGTCACGAGCACCGCGGCCTGCGCGGCCAGGAGGGCCAGCACCTGCTCGTCGCCCGCGGTGAACGCGTCCGGCGCGACGCCGTAGACCTTGAGCGCGCCGACCGCCGCGTTGCCCCCGACGAGCGGGACGCTGAGGACCGCGTGCACGCCGGCGGCACGTGCGGCGGGCGTCCAGCGGGGCCAGCGGGCGTCGGCGTCCAGGTCCTGGGCGCGCACGACGGTCCGGTCGGCCCACGCCGTGAGGCAGGGCCCCTCGTCGAGCTCGTACTGGAGGGCGTCGACGGTGAGCACGAGGTCGGCCGAGGCTGCGACGCTGCGCCGGCCGCCGCTCGGGCCGCTGAGCGTGACCCCGGCTCCCGCGGCGCCGGGCACCGCGTGCGTCGCGACGGAGGTCAGCAGGTCGAGCGTCGTGCCGACGGTGTCCTCCGACAGCAGCAGCCCGCCCATGCGCGCGAAGACGGTCATGAGCTGGTCACCGGCCGGGACGTCGGGTGCCACGGTGCCTCCTGCGCTGGAGAGGGTCCCTCGACGGTATACCCCTCCCTCGGTTGCAGCCCCGGGAGCCCGGTGGCAGCGTGAGGAGTCCTTCCTGCAGCGCGGAGGCTCCCGTCCGGCCCACGCTCGAAGGAGCTCCATGACCCGCAGGACCACCCTGGGTGTCGTCGCCGGCGTGCTCGCGCTCGGCGCCCTCGCCGCCGCCCGGCGCCGCAGCGGCGCCGTCCCGGACCGCTGGCACGTCGTCACGATCCACCGCGACCCGTCCGACGTCGACGTGACGGCGACCCGCCCCCGGCCGCTCGCCGCGCTCGGCGAGGCGGTCGAGCTGCGCGTCTCCCCGGCGCCCGGCGACCGCGGCACCGAGCTCGCCGCGCGGCTGCGCCCCGACAGCGGGCTGTCCGGCTCGGACGCGAAGGACCTCGACGAGCACGTGCGCCAGGCGCTGCGCGACACGCGCTGCCTGCTCGAGACGGGCGAGGTCCTGCGGCCCGACGACCTCGGCACGGCCCGGGCGACGCTCACGAACGTGCCCCTGCGGCTCGCGCTGCGCCGGGCCAAGACGGGGGGCCGGCTGTGAGGGCGCTGATGTGGGAGGGCGTGAACGAGCTCGCGGTCGGCGAGGTCCCGGACCCGCGGATCCTCAACGACCAGGACGTGATCGTGCGGGTCCTGCGGACCGTCACGTGCGGCTCCGACCTGCACCTGCTGAGCGGCTACATGCCGACGATGCAGGCGGGCGACGTCATCGGGCACGAGTTCCTCGGCGAGGTCGTCGAGGTCGGGCCGGGCGTCCGGAAGCACCGCGTCGGCGACCGCGTCGTGGTGTGCTCGTTCGTCTCGTGCGGGCGCTGCTGGTACTGCTCGCACGGCCTGTACGCGGCCTGCGACAACGGCAACACCAACCCCGCGATCGGCGAGACGCTGTGGGGCTTCGCGCCCGGCGGCTGCTTCGGCTACTCGCACGCGATGGGCGGCAACGCGGGCAGCCACGCGGAGTACGTGCGCGTGCCCTTCGCGGACGTCGGGGCGTTCCGGGTGCCGGACGGCGTGAGCGACGAGCGCGCGGTCTTCGCGTCCGACGCCGCACCGACGGGGTGGATGGGCGCCGAGGACGGCGGCGTGTCCCCCGGCGACGTCGTCGCGGTCTGGGGCGCCGGAGGCGTCGGGCAGATGGCGGCGCGCGCCGCGATGCTGCTCGGCGCGGAGCGGGTGCTCGTCATCGACCGGCTGCCCGAGCGCCTCGAGCAGGTCACGCGGCACATCGGCGCGGACGTGCTCGACTACTCGCGCGTCGACGTTGGCGAGGCGCTGCTCGAGGCGACCGGCGGCCGCGGGCCGGACGTGTGCATCGAGGCCGTCGGCATGGAGGCGCACTCGACCGGGCCGGCCTACGCGTACGACAAGGTGAAGCAGTGGCTGCGCCTGCAGACCGACCGCCCGACGGCCGTCCGCGAGGCCGTCTACCACGCGCGCAAGGGCGGCACGGTCTTCGTCCTCGGCGTCTTCGCGGGCGTCGTCGACACGTTCCCGCTGGGCGCCGTGGTCAACAAGGGGCTGACCGTCAAGGGCTCCCAGATGCACGGGCAGCGCTTCATCCCGATGCTGCTCGAGCGGATGGAGCGCGGGGAGCTCGTCACCGAGCACCTCGCGACCCACGTGATGCCGCTCGACGACGGCCCGCGGGGCTACGAGCTGTTCAAGAAGAAGCAGGACGGCTGCGTGAGGTCGGTGTTCGTCCCATGACGTTCCACCGCGACGTGGCCGACGGCGTGCACCGGCTCGACGTCGGCCACGTGAGCTGCTACCTGCTCGAGGGCGCGGGCGGCGGCCTGACGCTCGTCGACGCGGGGCTGCCCGCCGTCTGGCCGGTGCTCGGGCGGGCGCTGCGCGAGCTGGGACGCCGGCCCGAGGACCTGCGTGCCGTCGTGCTGACGCACGCGCACTTCGACCACCTCGGGGTCGCCGAGCGCCTGCGCCGGCGCGGCGTCACCGTGTGGGGCCACCTGCACGAGCACGAGCTCGCGCGCCACCCGTACCGCTACAGCCACGAGCGGACCCGCGCGTCCTACCCGTTCCGCTACCCGAGGGCCGTGCCGATCCTCGGCGGCATGGTCCGCGCCGGGGCGCTCCAGGTCCGGGCGGTGCGCGAGGTGCGGCCGATGCCGACGGGCACCCGGCTCCCGGTGCCCGGCGAGCCCGAGGTCGTGTTCAGCCCGGGGCACACGTGGGGCCACTGCGCGCTGCACGTGCGCGACCGCGACGTGCTGTTCTCCGGCGACGCGCTCGTGACGCTCGACCCGTACACCGCGCACACCGGCCCGCGGATCATCGCGGGCGCGGCGACGGCCGACAGCGGGCTCGCGCTGCGGTCGCTCGACGCGCTGGCCCGCACCCGCGCGGGACTCGTGCTGCCCGGGCACGGCGAGCCGTGGACCGGCGGCGTCCGGGCGGCCGCTGCGGAGGCGAGGTCCGCCGGGCCGTCGTGAGCGGGCCGACGACTCAGCCCGCGAGGTGCGCGACGAGCCGGTCGAGCAGCACCTCGTGCGCGGCGACGACCCGCGGGCGCGCGTCGTCGAGCGGCCACCAGCGCACCACGTCGAGCTCCGGGAACGTCGCCACTCGGCCCGAGCGCGGCGGCCACTCCATCATGAACGTCCCGGGCGTGCCGGCCGCGGGGTCGAGGTCGCCCTCGCGCGCCCACACCGCGACGACCTTGCCGCCGCGCTGACGCACCTCGCCGAGCGGGACGTCCGGGCCGGGAGGGGGCGGCTGACCCACCTCCTCGGTGAACTCCCGCACCGCGGCGTCCAGCGGATCCTCGGGCGGCACGTACTCCCCCTTGGGGATCGTCCACGCGCGCTCGTCCTTGCGTGCCCAGAACGGTCCGCCCATGTGCCCGAGGAGCACCTCGACCCGCCCGTCGACGCGCCGGTGCAGCAGCAGTCCCGCGCTCGTCACCACGCCTCGCCCCGTCCCGTCGTGCCGTCGTCCCGGTCGTCCCGTCGCCGCCCACGCTAGCCCGCGGCCGCACCTACCCCGCGGCGGGCGTCCCCGCACGACGAGCGCTCGGCGCGGACGTGCTGCACAGTGGACGGGTCGCTCGGGCAGACGTGGCGTCGTCGACGAAGACACGCAAGGGGTCCCCATGCACCACCTCCTCCGCCGTACCGCCGTCGTCCTGGTCGCCGCAGCGGGCAGCCTCGCCCTCGCGGCCGGACCCGCGGCAGCCGCTCCGAACGCGCAGGACCAGGAGTTCCTGGTCGGCGCCCACCAGGGCAACCTCGCCGAGATCGCCGCAGGGCAGGCCGCCCTCGCGCAGGCGACCAGCCCGCAGGTCAAGGAAATGGGCCAGATGCTCGTCACCGACCACCAGACGCTCGACGGGCAGCTCGTGCCGGTCGCGCAGCAGCTCGGGGTCACGCTCCCCGACGCCCCCAGCGCGAGCCAGGCGGCCGCACTGGCACGCGTGCAGTCGCTCAGCGGCGCCGAGTTCGACAAGGCGTGGGTCGCGCTCCAGATCGAGTCGCACCGGGCGACCCTGGCGCTCGGCGAGAAGGAGCTCGCCGGAGGGGCGGAGCCGTCGGTGCAGGCCCTCGCGACGGCGTCCGCCCCGGTCGTCCAGCACCACCTCGACATGGCCCTCGCCGCGGCCGGCGCGCTCGGGGTGCCGACCTCGGTCCCGGCCGGGTCGGGCGGCGACGCGGCCGGCTCGACGCAGGGCATCGGTCTCGCCGTCGCCGGAGCGGGGCTGCTCGTGCTGACCGCGACGGCGCTCGTCGCGGTCCGCCGCCGGCACGCCTGAGCAGGACGGGACGCGCATGAGCAGCACGCGGCCGACGGGTCCGCCCGCCGGCCGCGTGCCGTCCGGCGGCGGTGCGCCCTCCGGCGACGCCGCCGCACCCGGTCACGACGTGCAGTCCGGCCGCGACGTGCTGTCCCGCCGCGACCGGAGGTCCGGGGGCGGAGTCCCGAGGGACGCCCGCGAGCGGGCGCCCGGCCGGAGCCCGGATGACGCGCGGGGCCTCGGCCTGCGCCTCGCCGCGGCCGCCGGTGCTGCCGCCGTCGCGGTCGGGGGCTGGCTCGCGCTGCAGCCGTCGCAGTTCGCCGCAGCGGACGCCGGCGTCGTCCCGGGCTCGTCGCCGACCCCGGCCGGCGCCGAGGGCGCCGGCCGCGCCGGCGTGCCGGGTGACGCATCGACGGCGGAGGGCTCCGAGGGCACGAGTCCCGTCGCTCCCCCGGCCGGCGGCCCGGCGGAGGCACCGGCGACGACCGTGCCGCCGAACGCGCCGCCCGCGCCCGCCGCCGTCCCCGTGCGCCTCGAGGTGGACGGGCGTGCCGCACCCGTCGAGGTCGTCCCGGTCGGGGTCGAGCCCACGGGCGCCCTCGTCGTCCCGGACGACCCCGAAGTTCTCGGCTGGTGGCAGTCGGGGCCAGGCGTGGGAGCGCCGGCGGGGAGCACGGTGCTCGTCGGGCACCTCGACGTCCCCGGCAACCTGGGCGTCATGCGTGCGCTCGCGGTGCTGCCGGTCCACGCGCCGGTGACGCTCGTCGACGAGCAGGGCGCCACGGCCACGTACCGCGTCGCGGCCCGCCGCACGTTCAGCAAGGACGACGGCCTGCCCACCGACCTGTTCCGCTCCGACGGCTCCCCGCAGCTCGTCCTCGTGACGTGCGGCGGCGCGTTCGACAGCCGCACGGGCCACTACGCCGACAACGTGGTCGTCTACGCGGTCCCGGCCTGACGACGGGGCGCCACCACAGTCGGGCGCCGGAGGTCGTCGCGCGCGGCCGACGAGTGCGGCGCAGGCAGGACGGTGCCGGCCGTGGCACCGTGGGCCGATGGCCTCCTCCCCCGCACGCGACGTGCTGCACGTCGTGGACTGGCGCCGCCGCGTCGCCCGCCTCTACGCCGAGGTGCGGCACGCCGCGACCGACGACCCGCTCGTCGCGCACGCGCTCTGGGTCACGGGGCGCGACGAGCTGTTCGCCGAGCACCCCGCGTCGCCGCTCGACCGGGACGCGCGCGCGGCGTTCACCGGGCTCGACGTCGCGCCGTACGACCCGGCGTTCCGCTTCGACGCCGAGGTCCTCCCGGCCCCCGGTCGCCGGCTCGAGGTGCCGACGGGGACGGACGGCGTCGTCCCCTTCGAGGAGGTCGGGCGCGCTGCTCTCGGTGACCTCGGGACGGTGTCGCTCTGGGCGCTGCGCAGCTACGGCGGCGGGCTCTTCGTGCCGGTCAAGGACGCCACCGCCGGGCGGCCCGGCGGGACGTACGGCGGCGGGCGGTACGTGCTCGACACGATCAAGGGCGCCGACCTCGGGAGCAGCGACGACGCAGCGCGTGTCGTCGTCGACCTGAACTTCGCCTACAACCCGTCGTGCGCGTACGACCCGGCGTGGGCGTGCCCGCTCGCCCCGCCCGAGAACACCCTCGCGGCCCCGGTGCCGGTCGGTGAGCGCGTCCCGCACGCCGCGCTCGTCACCCCCTCGTCCCCCTGACCGCCCGGGCGTCACCGCCCTCCGGCGAGCCCGGACAGGCACGGCCGCCGGCGACAACCACGCCGGCGCCGGCCCGGCGTGCCCGTGCGCGTCGACGTCAGACGGGGGTGCCCGCGATCGTGACCTCGTCCTTCGCGTCCGCCGCGCGGGCGCGGCGGCGGTCGAGCGCCGCCATGACCGGGGTGGCCCCGATGCCGTGCAGCACGATCGACCCTACGACCACGAGGCCCGCGATCCCCCACAGCTCGGCCTCCCGGGGGAAGGTCGCGTGCTCGAGCGCGTACGCGACGTAGTACAGCGTCCCGACGCCCCGCACCCCGAAGAACGCGATGACGGCCCGCTCCCCGGGGCCCGTCTTCCCGGGCGTCAGCGCCAGCCACCCGGCGAGCGGCCGGACCACGAGCAGGAACGCCGCCGCGACCCCGACCTCCGCCCACCCGAGCTCGTCGAGCAGCCCGCGCGCGACAGCACCGCCCAGCAGCACGACGACCGCGACGGTCAGCAGCCGCTCGATCTGCTCGACGAACTTGTGCAGCACCGCGTGGTACCCGTGCTGGCGCTCGGCGGTCCGCACGGTGCACGCGCACACGAACACCGCGACGAAGCCGTAGCCCTCCGCGAGCTCGGCAGCGCCGTACGCGAGGAACGTCGCGGCCAGCGCGACGAACCCCTCGGCCTTCTCCGTCAGCCCCAGCTTGTCCGCGACGGTCGAGAAGAACACCCGCCCGAGCGCCCACCCCACGCCGAGCCCGACGAGGACCCCGAGACCGAGCCGCCAGACGACGTCGACGAGCAGCCACTCGGGCACCCACGTACCCGGCCCCTCGCGCGTGGCGGCGGCCGCGCTCAGGGCGATCGCGACGTACGTGAACGGGAACGCGAGGCCGTCGTTGAGCCCCGCCTCGGACGTGAGGGCGAACCGCGCCTCGTCGTCCGCCGCCTCGCCGTCGGTGACCGGCTCGCTGACCTGGACCTCCGTCGCGAGCACCGGGTCCGTCGGGGCGAGGGCCGCCGCGAGCAGCACCGCGCTCGCCGCCCCGAGCCCGAGGACCGCCCAGCCGAGCACGCCCACCGCGAGCATCGAGAGCGGCATCGCGATCGCGAGCAGACGCCACGTCGTCGACCACGCGCGCCAGCCGAGCGGGCGGTTGAGCGCGAGGCCCGCGCCCATGAGGGAGACGATGACGCACACCTCGGTGAGGTGCTCGGTGATGCTGCCGTGCTCGAGCGGGTCGGGGTCGGGCAGCCCGGGCAGGACTGCGAAGCCGACGAACCCCGCGGCGAGGAACACCATCGGCATCGACACGGGTGCCCGGCCCAGGAGCCGGGGCAGCAGCGCCGCCGCCAGGGTGGCCAGGCCGATGGCTGCGAAGAGGCCGCCCGGGCCCTCGAACTCGATCACCGCGTGAGCGTAGGCGCGGGTTCAGCGCGGCGCGCGCCGGGAGCGACGAGCCTGCGCACGGGGCGGGACCGGCTGACGCTCCGCCGACCAGTGCGCGGGCCGCTCGAGGCCGGCCGGCAGGCGCGTGGCGGCGTCCCCGCGTGCGGCGTTCACCTGGGACTGGGTGAGGAACAGGGTGTCGGTGAGGTCGGCCCCGGCGAGGTCGGCACCGCGCAGGTCCGCACCGACGAGGTCCGCGAGCCGCAGGTCCGCCCCGCGCAGGTCGGCGCCCACGAGCAGCGCGCCGGCGAGGGCCGCCCCACGCAGGTCCGCCCGGCGCAGGTCGGCACCGAGCAGGTCCGCGCCGCGGTGGTCGGC
>NZ_JBFTER010000044.1:0-37955 GCF_047229345.1 Cellulomonas jepli
CCCCTGCCCTGCGCGCGGGCAGCCCCGCGCTCGCGGCCCTGCCGGTCCCGCCGGTCCGCCCCGCCGCGGGGGCGCTCACCGGTGCCGCCCGTCCCGCCCGTGCCGCTCACGCCTGCTCCACCAGGGCCGTGCCGAGCACCGTGCCGGGTGCCGGACGGGCTCCGCGCGCCCAGTCGACCGCCGGCATCGTGCGCTTGCCCGCGGGCGTCACGTCCCCGAGCCGGACCGCGTGCGTCGCGGTGCCGACGAGGACGGCGTCCTTGCCGGCGCGCAGCTCACCGGGCGCCAGGTCGGTGACCTCGGGGGCGGGCGTCACCGGGCCGAGCCCGAGCCGCGCCCCGTCCGGGGTGCGCGTCCAGGCCCCGGGTGCCGGCGTGCAGCCGCGGACGCGGCGGTCCACCGCGTACGCGGGGTGCTCCCAGCGCACCCGCGCGTCCTCGACCTCGAGCCGCGGCGCGTGGCTGACGCCCTCGGACGCCTGTGGCACCGGGGCGAGGATGCCGTCCTCGATCGCGTCGAGCGTGCTCACGAGCAGCCCGGCCCCCGCCACCGCGAGCCGGCCGAGCAGGTCGCCCGAGGTGTCGCGCGGGCGGATCTGCTCCGTGAGGACCCCGAACACCGGACCGGTGTCGAGGCCCTCCTCGATCCGGAAGGTGCTCGCGCCCGTGACCTCGTCGCCCGCGAGCAGCGCGTGCTGGACGGGCGCGGCACCCCGCCACGCCGGGAGTACCGAGAAGTGCAGGTTGACCCAGCCGTGGCGTGGCACGTCGAGGACGGCGGGCGGCAGCAGCGCCCCGTACGCGACCACGGGTGCGGCGTCGAGGTCGAGCTCCCCGAGGCGCGCCTGGAAGTCGGCGTCCCGAGGGGACCGCGGCGTCAGGACCTCGAGGCCCGCGTCGAGCGCGCGCTGCTTGACCGGGCTCGGCGCGAGCGTCCGGCCTCGTCCCGCGCGGGCGTCCGGGCGGCTGAGCACCGCGACGACGTCGTGCCGGGAGGCGAGCAGGGCGTCGAGGGCCGGGACGGCGACGTCCGGGGTCCCGGCGAAGAGGAGGCGCATGGGCTCGATCCTAGGCGGCGCCCCGCGAGCCCCTCAGACGCGGACGGCCCGGGCGGCGAGCTCGGCACGGGCCGCCGGGGCCGTCGTGAAGAGCACGGCCGCGAACCCCTCGGCCGCCGCCGCCGCGACGTTCGCCGCGCTGTCGTCGAGGAACACCGTGCGGGCGGGGTCGAGCGAGAAGCGCTCCGCGAGCAGCCGGTAGATGCGCGGGTCCGGCTTGGCCAGCCCGACCTCACCCGAGACGAGCACCGCCTCGAGCAGCCCGATCGCGGGCGCCGCCGGCTCGGCGTGGTGGAACGTCTCCGCGGACCAGTTCGTCAGGCCGAGCACGCGCACCCCCTGCGCGCGGAGCTCACGCACGAGGTCCGCCGAGCCGGGCACCGGGCCTGGCAGCGCCGCCCGGAAGTGCTCGACGTACAGGTCGAGGGCCGGCACGTGCTGCGGCATCCGGGCCTGCACGTCGGCGCGCGCGTGGGCCCAGGGCCGCCCCGCGTCCTGGAGGTGATTGAACGCCGGGAAGTCCACGTCGCGGAAGAACGCGTCGACCGCCGCCCGCGGGAGGCGCCCCTCGTACGGGCCGTAGGGGTCCCAGCGGACGAGCACGTTGCCGAGGTCGAACACGACGGCGTCGACGCCGGGCGCGGCGCCCGGGACGCTCACAGCATCTCCGCCGGGTCGACCTGCACGCGCACCGTGCCGCCCTCGCGCCGGGCGCTGCGCACCGCGACGGACGCCGCGACGGTCCGCACGAGCGCGTCACCCGCCACGACGGGCGCCCGCACGAGCGCCCGCACCTCCGGCTCGAACGACCCCTGCGCCGGTGCCGCCGCGGGGCGCGCCCGGCCCGACGCGACACCCGTGCGGACGGCGCCGCCCCCGTCCTCGACCGGCACGGGGCCCAGCACGTCCGCGCCGGGCGGCAGCTCGAGGCGCGCGAGCACCGCCCGGACCGCCTCGCGCCCACCCGTGACCGCCACGACCCGCACGGACGGCGGCAGCGCGAGCTCGTGACGCTCGGCGAGCTCGCGGGCGGCGAGACCGGCGGGGTCCCAGCGCACGAGGGCCTGCGTGGGACGCGGTGCGCCGTCGCCGACCAGCAGCACCACCCCGCCGTCGGTGGTCGGGCGCACGAGCGCCGCGGCGGCGAGCCAGCGCCGCAGCGCGTCCTCGGCGCCGCGCAGCGAGGTCGAGGCCGACGCCACCGCCGCGTCGAGCAGCACCGCGGCCGCGTACCCGGCGTCGCACACCGGCTCGGCACCGGTGGTCGCGACGACGAGCGCGGGGGTCCCGGGCACGCTGGCGAGCACCCCGGTCGCCGACCGGGCCCCCGACGAGCGCACCGGCACCCCCGGGAACGCCCGACCCAGCTCCTCGGCGGTGCGCTCCGAGCCCACGCGCACCGACCGCAGGGCCCCCGCGCCGCACTCGGTGCACCGCCACCCCGTCGCCAGGCGCCCGCACCACCCGCACTGCGGCACCCCGTCGGCCGACGCGAGCGACAGCGGGCCGTGGCACGCGGTGCACCGTGCGAGGGCGCGGCACCGGCCGCACGCGACCGCGGGGAGGTAGCCCGCGCGGGGCACCTGGACGAGCACCGGCCCGTGGGCCAGGTGCTCACGGATCGCACGCCACGCCTCGCCGGGCAGCCGGGCCGACGCCGCGGCGCCCTCCCGCGCCAGCTCGACCGACGTCAGCGCCCGCACCCGCGGGGTCCGGGCCCGCAGCACCGCGCGGTCGGCGCTCACCTCCCGCGCCCAGCCGCTCTCGACGAGCGCCTGCGCCTCGACGCTGCGGGCGTGCGCCGCCAGCAGCACCGCGGTGCCCTCGAGCTCGGCGCGCAGGCGCACGACCTCCCGCACGTGCGGGTACGGCGCTCGCGGCTCGGCGTGCAGGTCGTCGCCGTCGTCCCAGCACACGACCAGCCCGAGGTCCTCAACCGGCGCGAACGCCGCCGCCCGCGTCCCGACCACGACGCGCGCCCGACCCCGCAGGGCCGCGAGGAATGCCCGGTACCGCGGGGCCGCGCCGTCCTCCGCCGCGAGGCGCACGTAGCCGCCAGGACCGTCCGGCCCGTGCGCGGGGACCCCCGCCCGGTCGAGCGCCTCGCACACCTGGGCCACGTCGCGCGCGTCCGGGACGACGACGAGCGCCCCCCGACCGGACACGAGGCACGCCTGGACGGCCTGGGCGACGGCGTCCGACCAGCGGGCGCCGGGCGGCCCCGGCAGCGCCGTCCACACCGCGCGCGGCGACGAGCCCGCGGCGAGGTGCTGCAGGAAGGCCGGCCCGCCCCGGTACGGGAGCCACGCGTCGCCGGACAGGCGCCCGTGCGCGGGAGGCGGCGTCGACGCGGCCGGCGACGACTGGTCCGCCGCACCGAGGCCGGACGCCTCGTCGTCCGCCGGGACGACCGCCGTCGCTGCCGAGCCGTCCGCCGCGACGAGGGGCGACGCCTCCGCGCCCGCGCCCGGTGTCCCCGTCGCGCCGGCTGCCCCCCGCTCCGACTCGACACGGGCGTGCCGCGGGGGGATCGCGAGCCGCAGGACGTCCGCGAGCGTCCCGGCGTACCGGTCGGCGACCGCGCGCGCCAGGCGCGCCACCGCGTCGCTCAGCACCGGCTCGGCCGACACCACGCGCCGCAGCGGCTGGAGCGCGCCGTCGTGCTCGGCGTCCGGGGTGCGCGCGAGCACGTACCCGTCGACGTCCTGGCGCCCGAAGCGCACCTTGACGCGGGTCCCCGGCACGGCGTCCGCCGACAGCGCCTCGGGGACCAGGTACTCGAACACCCGGTCGAGGTGCGCGGGCGGCAGGTCGATGCACACGCGCGCGACCGGCAGGGACGCCGCCGGCTCGAGCCCCTCGGGGGTGCGCCGCCGCGCCGCTGACCGCCCGCGGCCCGGGAGCACCGGCTCCGGCAGCCCCGCGAGGGTCAGCTGCTCCCCCGCTGCTCCGCCCGTCGCCTCCACGGCTCTATCTCACCATCGACGACCGACCCCGCGGACCGCACCGTCCACCGGGCGCCGTTCCCCGCACCGCCACAGCCGCACGACCTCCCGCGGTCGATCGCTTCCACGCAGGCCGCCGCCCCGTCGCCGCACCGCCCGCCACGCCCTCACCTCGCCGCACACCGCCTCGCCACCGCGGGCTGTCACGGCGGGCTGTCACCGCGGAGCACCCGCTGCGCCCGAGCCGTTCGGGCCGGCTCCACGACCCGCCGCCGCGCCGCCCGGCACGACGGCCGCCCGCCCGGTCGAAGACGGACCGGGCGGGCGGAGGGCGCTGTCGGGCGCCGCGTGCGGGGCGGCGCGTGCGGCGTGCGGCGTGCGTGCGCACAGCGCCCTGAGCGGTCACCGCGCTGTGCGGCGGGCGCCGTCCGGCGCCCGCCCGCCGAGCCTCAGCCGACCGCGCTGATCAGGTCCGCGGTCCGGTCCGTGCGCTCCCACGTGAAGTCGGCGCGCTCGCGGCCGAAGTGCCCGTACGCCGCGGTCTGCTGATAGATCGGGCGCAGCAGGTCCAGGTCCCGGATGATCGCGGCCGGACGCAGGTCGAACACCTCGCGGATCGCGGCCGTCAGGCGCCCGACGGGCACGGTCCCCGTGCCGAACGTCTCGACGTAGAGGCCCACGGGGTGCGCCTTGCCGATCGCGTACGCGACCTGCACCTCGCAGCGCCGTGCCAGGCCCGCGGCGACGACGTTCTTCGCGACCCAGCGCATCGCGTAGGCGGCCGAGCGGTCGACCTTCGACGGGTCCTTGCCCGAGAACGCGCCGCCCCCGTGACGGGCCATGCCGCCGTAGGTGTCGACGATGATCTTGCGTCCCGTCAGGCCGGCGTCGCCCTGCGGCCCCCCGACCACGAAGGTGCCCGTCGGGTTCACGAGGAGGCGGAAGTCGCTCGCGTCGAGGTCCAGCTCGGCGACGACCGGCTTCACGACGAGGTCCGCGATCGCGGGCGCGAGCGTCGTCTCGAGGTGGACGTCCGGGTCGTGCTGCGTGGAGAGGACCACCGTGTCGAGCCGCACCGCGCGGTCGCCGTCGTACCCGATGGTCACCTGCGTCTTGCCGTCGGGGCGCAGGCCGGGCACGACGCCCTCCTTGCGCACGGCCGCGAGGCGCTCGGCGAGGCGGTGCGCGAGCCAGATCGGCAGCGGCAGGAGGCTCGGGGTGTCGTCGCTCGCGTACCCGAACATCAGGCCCTGGTCACCGGCACCCTGCAGGTCGAGCGGGTCGAGGTCGCCGCTGTCGACGCGGACCTCGAGCGCCTTGTCGACGCCCTGGGCGATGTCCGGCGACTGCTGGCCGATGGAGACGGACACGCCGCACGAGTCCCCGTCGAAGCCGATGTGCGAGGACGTGTAGCCGATGCCGCGGACGACCTCACGCACCACCTGCGGGATCTCGACGTACGCGCTCGTGGTGACCTCGCCGGCGACGTGCACCAGGCCGGTCGTCACCATGGTCTCGACGGCCACGCGGGCTGTGGGGTCCTGCTCGAGGATCGCGTCGAGGATCGCGTCGGAGATCTGGTCGCAGATCTTGTCGGGGTGCCCCTCGGTCACGGACTCGGACGTGAACAGGCGCATGTCGGGCTCGGTCATGCGCACAGATTAGTGGCCGCGCGCTCAGCCCCGGTGCAGAACGGCGTCCCAGACGGCGTGCGCGACGTCGTCCTTCGAGCCCGCCGCGACCGCCACGACGTCGCCGCCCCCGTCGAGGATCGTCACGTCGTTGTCGGGGGTCCCGAAGCCGCGCCCGCCGCCCACCGCGTTGACGACGAGGAGGTCCGCGCCCTTGCGCCGGGCCTTCGCGCGCCCGTGGTCCAGCACGCTCCCCGCGGCGTCCCCCGTCTCGGCGGCGAAGCCGACGACGACCTGGCCCTCACGCAGCCGCGGGGCGGACAGCTCCGCGAGGATGTCGGGCGTCTGGACGAGCTCGAGCACGCGGGTCCCGCCGGCGGCGTCCTTCTTGATCTTGGTCTCGGCCGCCGTCGCGGGCCGGAAGTCGGCGACAGCGGCCGCCATGACCACGACGTCGGCGTCCTTGGCCGCGGCCCGCACCGCGTCGCGCAGCTCGGCGGACGTCTCGACGGGCACCACGGAGACGCCGTCGGGGGCGGGCAGCGTCACGTTCGCGGCGACGAGCGTCACCTGGGCGCCCCGCGCGGCCGCGGCCCGCGCGAGCGCGTAGCCCTGACGGCCCGAGGACCGGTTGCCGAGGTACCGGACCGGGTCGAGCGGCTCGCGCGTCCCCCCGGCCGAGACGACCACGTGCCACCCCGCCAGGTCCTGCGCCGCCGGCCGCACGAGCGCGAGGGCCGCCGCAGCGATCGCCTCGGGCTCGGGGAGCCGACCCGGCCCGGTGTCGGCACCGGTGAGGCGGCCGGAGTCCGGGTCGAGCACGTGGACCCCGCGCGCACGCAGCGTCTCGACGTTCGCGCGCGTCGCCGGGTGCTCCCACATCTCCGTGTGCATCGCGGGTGCCAGGAGGACGGGGCAGCGCGCCGTGAGCAGCGTCGCGGTCAGCAGGTCGTCCGCCCGGCCCGTCGCGGCCCGCGAGAGCAGGTCCGCGGTGGCGGGGGCGACGACCACGAGGTCGGCGGTCTTGCCGAGCCGCACGTGCGGGACCTGGTCGACGTCCTCGAACACGCGCGTCGTCACGGGCGCGCCGGACAGCGCCTCCCACGTCGCGCGACCGACGAACTCGAGCGCGGAGTCGGTCGGCACGACCCGCACCTCGTGGCCGGCCTCGGAGAGCAGACGCAGCAGCAGGACGGCCTTGTACGCCGCGATGCCGCCGGCGACGCCGAGGACGATCCGCATGGTCGGGACGCCGGGAGGGACGGGACCGAGGTCAGCCCTCGGTGGCCTCGACGGTCAGCAGCCCGCCGTCGATCTCGCGCATGGCGATCGACAGGGCCTTCTCCTGCGGGCGGGTCTCGACGAGCGGGCCGACGTACTCGAGGAGGCCCTCGTTGAGCTGGGAGTAGTACGCGTTGATCTGGCGCGCGCGCTTGGCGGCGTAGATCACGAGCGCGTACTTGGAGTCCGCGCGCTCGAGCAGCTGGTCGATGGGCGGGTCGGTGATGCCGACGGGTGCAGCGACGGTTCCGGACACGGTGGACTCCCGCAAAGACGAAGGGGTGGGACTGACGCCAGTCTACCTGGTCGGCAGTCCCATGACCCGGACCAGCTCGTCGGTCGCCCGCCGCACGTCGTCGTTGACGATCACGTGGTCGAACTCGGGCTCGGCGGCGAGCTCGACGCGCGCCGTGGCGAGCCGTCGCTCGCGCTCCTCCGGCCCCTCGGTCCCCCGGCCCACGAGCCGGCGCTCGAGCTCCTCGAACGACGGCGGGGCGAGGAACACGAACCGCGCACCGGGCATCGTCGAGCGCACCTGACGCGCGCCCTGCAGGTCGATCTCGAGCAGCGCGGGCGCGCCCGCCGCGAGGCGCTCCTCGACCTGCCGTCGCGGCGTGCCGTACCGGTTGCGGCCGTGCACCACCGCCCACTCGAGCAGCTCGCCGTTCTCCGCCATGGCGTCGAACTCGGCCGGGGTCACGAAGTGGTAGTGCACACCCTCCAGCTCGCCCGGTCGCGGCTCACGCGTCGTCGCGGAGACGGACAACCAGATCTCGGGGTAGCGGTCGCGGATGTCGGCGGAGACCGTGCCCTTGCCGACGGCGGTCGGTCCGGCGAGAACGGTGAGCCGGGCTGGCGTCGTCATGGGTGCTGCGGTGCTCCTGGCCTGGTGCTGCGGGGATCCGGGTGGTCAGAGGCACACGGTACGCGCCTCCGGGCTCACCCGAAGCGGTCGACGAGCGCCTTGACCTGGTGCGGACCCAGGCCACGGACGCGCCGCGTCTCGGAGATGCCGATCTCCGAGATGATGGCGCGCGCCTTGACCTTGCCGACGCCCGGCAGGGACTCGAGGAGCGCGAGCACCTTGAGCTTGCCGATCGTCTCGTCCGCCTGGCCCTGGGCGATCACCTCGGAGAGCGTGCCCTGAGAGTACTTGAGTCGGTTCTTGACCTCGGCACGAGCCTGCCGGGCCGCGGCCGCCTTCTCGAGTGCTGCTGCGCGTTGTTCGGGGGTCAAGGGAGGGAGAGCCACTCGAGTCACCTTCTCGTCCGCGGGATGTGATCGTGGTCCGAACCTAGCGACCGGGGGGCGGGTCCGCCAACGCGACGCTCAGCGGAGCGCCCCGGTGGCCTCGCGCGCGGCGTTCTGCGCCGCTGCCAGCAACGACGCCCGGTCCGGTCCGGCGGCGAGCACCGCCCGGGAGGACGACGCGAGCACCGTGCGTCGGGCGCTCCCGAAGACGCGCGCGAGCTCCGCCGGCCCCGCACCCTGCGCCCCGACGCCGGGCGCGAGGAGCGGCCCCCGCACGGCGGCGAGGTCGACCCCGAGGCGCTGCGCGGCGTCGCCGGTCGTCGCGCCGACGACGAGCCCGACGGACCCCAGCTCGCCGCCCGTCGACGCGAGCTCGGCAGCGTTGAGCGCGCCGGCCTGCGCCGCGACCGCTGCGGCGACCGCGGTCCCGTCCGGTCCGGTCGCGTGCTGGACCGCCGCACCCTCGGGGTTCGACGTGAGGGCGAGCACGAACAGCCCCCGCCCGGACGCCGCGGCCGCCTCGACCGCGGGCGTGAGCGACCCGAAGCCGAGGTACGGCGAGACGGTGAGCGCGTCCCCGGCGAGCGGCGACCCGTCCCGCAGGTAGGCGTCGGCGTACCCGGCCATCGTCGAGCCGATGTCCCCGCGCTTGGCGTCGACGATCACGAGGGTGCCGGTCTGGCGTCCCGCCGCGACGACCTCCTCGAGCACCGCGACGCCGGCCGACCCGTGCCGCTCGTAGAGGGCCGACTGCGGCTTGAGGGCCGCGACCTTCCCCGCGAGGGCGTCGAGCACGCCCTGGCTGAAGGCGCGCAGCCCCGCGACGTCGTCCGCCAGCCCCCACGCCCGGAGCAGCCCGGGGTGCGGGTCCAGGCCGACGCACAGCGGTCCGTGCGCGTCCATCGCCGCCGCGAGGCGTGCACCGAACGGCGCGGTCACGCGGTCACCGCCCCGTCCGCCGCTGCGCCGTCCAGCACCGCGCCGTCCGCCGCTGGGGCGGCACCGGCCTGCTGCCGCCGCGCGTGCGTCGCCGCGTCGTGCTCCTGCAGGCTCGTGACGCTGAACGGTCCGGCGAGCGCCGCCTCGATGCCCTGCACCGCGGCGCCGAGCTGCTGCACCGTGGTGACGATCGCCTTGTCCGCGGCGGTCGTCGCGGCGCGGATCTCGTACCCGTCGGCACGGGCGCCCTGACCGGACGGCGTGTTCACCACGATGTCGACGCTGCCCTCGGAGATCAGGTCGACGATCGTCGGCTCTCCCGCCGGCCCGCGGCCCCGCGAGAACTTCCGGACGACGCGCGAGGCGATGCCGCTGCGGCGCAGCACCGCCGCCGTCCCCTCGGTCGCGAGGATCTCGAAGCCCAGCTCGACGAGCCGCTTGACCGGGAACACGATCGAGCGCTTGTCGCGGTCCGCGACCGAGATGAACGCCGTGCCCGACGTCGGCAGCCCGCCGAACGCCGCGGCCTGGGACTTCGCGAACGCCGTCGGGAAGTCCACGTCGAAGCCCATGACCTCACCGGTCGAGCGCATCTCGGGACCGAGGACGGTGTCGACGACCGTGCCGTCGTGCGTGCGGAACCGCTTGAACGGCAGCACGGCCTCCTTGACGGCGATGGGCGCGTCGAGGTCGAGCACGCTGGCGTCCGTCTGCGGCAGGACGCCCGAGGCGCGCAGGTCCGCGATCGAGTGGCCCGTCATGACCAGCGCGGCGGCCTTGGCGAGGGGGACGCCCGTCGCCTTGGACACGAACGGCACGGTGCGGGACGCCCGCGGGTTCGCCTCGAGGACGTAGAGCACGTCGGAGACGAGGGCGAACTGGATGTTGAGCAGGCCGCGGACCCCGACGCCCTGGGCGATGGCCTCGGTCGAGCGGCGGATGCGCTCGAGCTCGGACAGCGAGAGCGTCACGGGCGGCAGCACGCACGCCGAGTCGCCCGAGTGGATGCCGGCCTCCTCGATGTGCTCCATGACGCCGCCGAGGAACAGCTCGGTACCGTCGTAGAGCGCGTCGACGTCGATCTCGATCGCGTCGTCGAGGAACCGGTCGATGAGCAGCGGCGGGATCTCGGTGCCGCGGCCCGTGGTGTTGACCGCCGCGGCGATCGCGCGCTCGACGTACTCGGTGAGCTGCGCGTCGTCGTACACGATCTCCATGCCCCGCCCGCCGAGCACGTAGGACGGACGCACGAGCACCGGGAAGCCGATGCCCTGGGCTGTCTCGCGTGCACCCTCGAGGGTCGTCGCGGTGCCGAACGACGGCGCCGGGAGCCCGGCCGCCTCGAGCACCGCGCCGAACGCCCCGCGGTCCTCCGCGGCGTCGATCGCCTCGGGCGGCGTGCCGAGGATCGGCAGGCCGGCGTCGGCGAGGCGCTGCGCGAGCGACAGGGGCGTCTGGCCGCCGAGCTGCACGATGATGCCCTCGACCGGGCCCACCGCGAGCTCGGCCTCGTAGACCTCGAGGACGTCCTCGAACGTCAGCGGCTCGAAGTACAGGCGGTCCGAGGTGTCGTAGTCGGTCGAGACCGTCTCGGGGTTGCAGTTGACCATGACGGTCTCGTACTCGCCCTTGAGGGCGAGCGCGGCGTGCACGCACGAGTAGTCGAACTCGATGCCCTGGCCGATGCGGTTCGGGCCCGAGCCGAGGATGAGCACCGCGGGACGCGTCCGGGGGCGCACCTCGGTCTCGTCGTCGTACGCCGAGTAGTGGTACGGCGTGAGTGCGGCGAACTCGGCGGCGCACGTGTCGACGGTCTTGTAGACCGGCCGGACGCCGGCCTCCCACCGGGCCGCGCGGACCGCGTCCTCCCCGATCCCGCGCAGCGCGCCGATCTGGGCGTCCGAGAGCCCGTGGCGCTTGGCGCGCACGAGCACGGCGCGGTCGAGCTCGGGGGCGCCGGCCGTCTTCGCGGCGACCTCGTTGACCAGGACCAGCTGGTCGAGGAACCAGGGGTCGATGCCGGTGCGCGCGTACACGTCCTCGAGCGGGACACCGGCGCGCAGGACCTGCTGCACGTCGATGAGCCGGTGCTCGGTCGGCACCGAGATCGTCGCGAGCAGCGCGTCGAGCGCGTCGCCCGTGAGCGGCTCACCGTCCCAGTGGAAGACGGACCCGGCCCGGTCGATCGAGCGCATCGCCTTGCCGAGCGCCTCGGTGAAGTTGCGCCCGAGCGCCATCGCCTCGCCGACCGACTTCATGGTCGTCGTGAGCGTCGCGTCGGCCGCCGGGAACTTCTCGAACGCGAACCGCGGGACCTTGACCACGACGTAGTCGAGCGTCGGCTCGAACGACGCCGGGGTCGAGCCCGTGATGTCGTTGGGGATCTCGTCGAGCGTGTAACCGATCGCGAGGCGCGCGGCGATCTTCGCGATCGGGAACCCGGTGGCCTTCGACGCGAGCGCCGAGGAGCGCGACACGCGCGGGTTCATCTCGATGACGACGATGCGCCCGGTGTCGGGGTGCACCGCGAACTGGATGTTGCAGCCACCCGTGTCGACGCCGACCTCGCGGATGACCGCGATCCCGATGTCGCGCATCCGCTGGTACTCGCGGTCGGTCAGGGTCAGCGCGGGCGCGACGGTGACGCTGTCGCCGGTGTGCACGCCGACCGGGTCGACGTTCTCGATCGAGCACACGACCACGACGTTGTCCGCGTGGTCGCGCATGAGCTCGAGCTCGTACTCCTTCCACCCGAGGATCGACTCCTCGAGCAGGACCTCCGACGTCGGCGAGTAGTGCAGGCCCTGCCCGACGATGCGCCGCAGGTCGGTCTCGTCGTACGCGAGCCCGGAGCCGAGCCCGCCCATCGTGAACGACGGGCGCACGACCATCGGGTACCCGAGCCGCCCGGCGGCGTCGAGCGCCTCGTCGACCGAGTGGATGATCTCGGACGCGGCGCTCTCCCCGCCGCAGACCTCGACGACCTCCTTGAACTGCTGGCGGTCCTCGCCCTTCTGGATCGCGGCGATGTTCGCGCCGATGAGCTCGACGCCGTACTCCTCGAGCACGCCGGCCTCGTCGAGCGCGATCGCGGCGTTGAGCGCCGTCTGGCCGCCGAGGGTCGCGAGGACCGCGTCCGGGCGCTCCTTGGCGATGATCGAGGTGAGCACCTCGGTCGTGATGGGCTCGACGTAGGTCGCGTCGGCGAACTCCGGGTCGGTCATGATCGTGGCCGGGTTGGAGTTGAGCAGGATGACCCGCAGGCCCTCCTCCTTGAGCACGCGGCACGCCTGCGTGCCCGAGTAGTCGAACTCGGCGGCCTGGCCGATGACGATCGGCCCGGAGCCGATGACGAGGACGCTGTGGAGATCTGTCCGGCGGGGCATCAGGCGTCCGCACCCTTCTGGTTCTGGAGCTGCACGTCGGCGCCCGTGGACGCGTCGCGCATGAGGTCGAGGAAACGGTCAAAGAGGTACGCGGCGTCGTGCGGGCCCGCGGCGGCCTCGGGGTGGTACTGCACGGAGAACGCCGGCAGGTCGAGCGCGGCGAGGCCCTCGACGACGTCGTCGTTGAGGTCGACGTGCGAGACGACGACGCGCCCGTAGCGCCCGCCGTCGTGCGGCGCGACGGACTCGCCGTCGAGCGGGGCGTCGACCGCGAAGCCGTGGTTGTGCGCGGTGATCTCGACGCGGCCCGTCGCCCGGTCCAGGACCGGCTGGTTCACGCCGCGGTGCCCGTAGCCGAGCTTGTACGTGCCGTAGCCGAGCGCGCGCCCGAGGATCTGGTTGCCGTAGCAGATCCCGAAGAACGGGATCCGGCGGTCGAGCACCTCGCGGAGCAGCTCGACCTCGTGCGTCGCCGCGCCGGGGTCACCGGGTCCGTTCGAGAAGAACACGCCGTCCGGCCCGGCGGCGAGCACGTCGTCGATCGTCGAGCTCGACGGGAGCACGTGCACCCGCACGCCGCGCTCGGCGAGCCGCTGCGGCGTCATGGCCTTGATGCCGAGGTCGATCGCGGCGACCGTCGCGACGGGCTCGTCGAGCGGCGCCCCGTCCGGGCCGAGCGCGTCGACGACGTAGGCCTCCTTCGTGGTGACCTCGCCCGCGAGGTCGGCGCCCTGCATCGCGGGCGCCGCGAGCACCACGGCGAGCAGCTCGTCGTCGGAGCGGCGGGCGCCGGCGTCGCCCGTGAGCGCGTCGCCCGAGAAGATTCCGGCGCGCATCACGCCGCGCTCGCGGAGGTGACGCGTCAGCGCGCGGGTGTCGATGCCCGAGATACCGACGACGCCCTGCGCCGCGAGGTCCTCGTCGAGGGTGCGCACGGAGCGCCAGCTCGACGCCCGGCGCGCGGGGTCGCGGACCACGTAGCCGGCGACCCAGATGCGCCCCGACTCGGGGTCCTCGTCGTTGGCGCCCGTGTTGCCGATGTGCGGCGCGGTCATCACGACGATCTGGCGGTGGTAGCTCGGGTCGGTGAGCGTCTCCTGGTAGCCGGTCATGCCGGTGTTGAAGACGACCTCCCCCACGGTGGTCCCGTGCGCGCCGTAGGCCTCGCCGTGGAACGTGCGCCCGTCCTCGAGGACCAGGACTGCGTCGGTCATGACTGCTCCTTCTGCGCCTGCGGTGCGGCAGGCGGCGGGTTCTGCGAGATGAGGGTCGTGGCGGCGGCGACCAGGCGGGCCCGGTCGGCCCGTCGTCGCACGCGCAGGCCGGTGTCGAGGCCGCGCTCGTCGTCGGGTCCGGTGCTCCACGTCAGGACGACGAGCCCGTCGCGGCCGACGAACTTGCCGGCCTGCCCCGGGGCGGTGCCCACCGCGCGCAGCGAGCCGGCGGGGACGAACACCTCCCGTGCGCCGGTCCGCCGGACGAGCACGCCCGCGTCGCGCACCTGCACGAGCGCGGGGCTGCGGGTGCCGAGGTCGTGGGCGACGACGCGGTCGAGCCAGTCCCCCGCGCGCGTCGAGGACACGTACGTCGCCTCGATCGGCTCGGTGCGGGCGCGGCCGAGCGTGCCCGGACCCTCGCCCTCGGGGGGCGCGACGGGCAGTGCGGGGACGACGGCCGCGGTCGTGGTCCGGCGCCTCGCCCAGCCGCGGCGCATGCCCCAGAGCGCGAGCAGCACGAGCGCCGCGAGGACGAGGACGGTGACGAGCACGCGCATCAGGCGCCCGCCCCGCGCCCGGCCGCCCGGCGGGAGCCGTCCGCGTCGTCCTGCAGCACCCCGTCGAGCACCGTCGCGCGCCCGCGCAGGAACGTCGCGACGACCCGGCCGGGGAGCTCGCGGCCGCGGAACGGCGAGTTGCCGCTCGCGGTGGCCTGCTCGGCGGGCTCCACGGTGCGGCGCACCGTGGGGTCGACGAGCACGAGGTTCGCGGGCTCGCCGACGGCGATCGGACGCCCGTGCCCCTCGACCCGGCCGATCGCGGCAGGGGCGCCGGACAGCACGCGGGCGACGTCGGCCCAGGTCAGGCGGCCGGTGTCGACCATCGTCTCCTGCACGACGGCCAGCGCCGTCTCGAGCCCGGTCATCCCGAACGCGGCGGCGGCCCACTCGCAGTCCTTGTCCTCGCGCGTGTGCGGCGCGTGGTCCGTCGCGACGATGTCGATCGTCCCGTCGGCCAGGCCCGCGCGGACCGCCTCGACGTCCTCTGCGGTGCGCAGCGGCGGGTTGACCTTGAACACGGGGTCGTAGCCGCGCGCGAGCTCGTCGGTCAGCACGAGGTGGTGCGGCGTGACCTCGGCCGTCACGTCGATCCCGCGCGACTTGGCCCAGCGGATGATCTCGACCGAGCCCGCGGTCGAGAGGTGGCACACGTGCAGGCGCGAGCCGACGTGCTCGGCGAGCAGCACGTCGCGCGCGATGATCGCCTCCTCGGCGACCGCCGGCCAGCCCGCGAGGCCGATCTCGCTCGACACGACGCCCTCGTGCATCTGGGCGCCGTCGGTGAGCCGCGGCTCCTGCGCGTGCTGGGCGATCACGCCGTCGAACGCCTTGACGTACTCGAGCGCGCGCCGCATGAGCACCGGGTCGTGCACGCACTTCCCGTCGTCGGAGAACACCCGCACGCGCGCGGCGGAGGACGCCATCGCGCCGAGCTCGGCGAGGTGCTCCCCCGCGAGCCCGACGCTGACCGCGCCGACCGGGTGCACGTCGACCCAGCCGGCGTCGCGGCCGAGCCGCCACACCTGCTCGACGACGCCCGCGGTGTCCTGGGTCGGGGTCGTGTTCGCCATCGCGTGCACCGCGGTGAAGCCGCCGACCGCCGCCGCGCGGGTCCCCGAGCGGATCGTCTCGGCGTCCTCACGGCCCGGCTCGCGCAGGTGCGTGTGCAGGTCGACGAGCCCGGGCAGGAGCACCAGCCCCTCACCGTCGACGACGGTCGCGCCGTCCGCGTGCGCGCCGGCGTCGGGACCGATCGCCGCGATCACGCCGTCGGCGAGCAGCACGTCGACCTCCTCGCCGCCGAGCGGCGCGACCGAGCGGAGCAGGTACGTCGTCACTTGCCGTCCACCTTCACGTTCGTCGTCTCCCCCGCGAGCAGCAGGTAGAGGACCGCCATCCGGACCGCGACACCGTTCGAGACCTGCTCGACGATGACGGCGCGGTCGGAGTCGGCGGCGTCGGCCGAGATCTCCAGGCCCCGGTTCATCGGCCCCGGGTGCATGACGATCGCGTGCTCGGGCAGGAGCCCGATCCGGCGGGCGTCGAGGCCGTAGCTGCGGGTGTACTCGAGCGGGCTCGGGAAGAACCCGCCGCCCGACGTCGACATCCGCTCGCGCTGGACGCGCAGCATCATGACCGCGTCGGGACCGCCGGCGAGGACCGCGTCGAGGTCGTAGGACACGCGTGCCGGCCACGACCCGACCCCGACCGGGACCAGCGTCGGCGGCGCGACGAGCGTGACCTCGGCGCCGAGCGTGTGCAGCAGCTGGACGTTCGAGCGCGCGACCCGGCTGTGCAGCACGTCGCCGACGATCGCGACGCGCACGCCCGCGAGGTCCCGGCCCGTCGCGTCCGCACGGCCGCCGTCGCCCACGAGGTGGCGGCGCATCGTGAACGCGTCGAGCAGCGCCTGCGTCGGGTGCTGGTGCGTCCCGTCGCCGGCGTTGACCACGGCGCCCTGCGTCCAGCCCGAGCGCGCGAGCGTGTGCGGGGCGCCCGACGCGTGGTGGCGGATCACGACCGCGTCGGCGCCCATCGCCTGGAGGGTCAGCGCGGTGTCCTTGAGCGACTCGCCCTTCGAGACGCTCGAGCCCTTCGCCGAGAAGTTGATGACGTCGGCCGAGAGCCGCTTGGCGGCGGTCTCGAACGAGATGCGGGTCCGCGTCGAGTCCTCGAAGAAGAGGTTGACGACCGTCCGCCCGCGCAGGGTCGGGAGCTTCTTGATCTCGCGCGCCTGCGTCGCGGCCATCTGCGCGGCCGTGTCGAGCACCAGGACCGCCTCGTCGCGGCTCAGGTCGCCGGCCGAGAGCAGGTGCCTCATCGCGCGCCCTCGATGAGGACGGCGTCGCGGCCGTCCGTCTCGTCGAGCAGCACGCGCACGCGCTCCGACGTCGAGGTCGGCAGGTTCTTGCCGACGTAGTCCGCGCGGATCGGCAGCTCGCGGTGCCCGCGGTCGACGAGCGCGGCGAGCTGGACCGCGGCCGGCCGGCCGAGGTCGCTGATCGCGTCGAGCGCGGCGCGGATCGTGCGGCCCGAGAACAGCACGTCGTCGACGAGGACGACGACCTTGCCGTCGATGCCCGCCGCGGGCAGGTCCGTCGCGCCGATCGCGCGGGTCGGGTGGTGCGCGAGGTCGTCGCGGTGCATCGTCACGTCGAGGCTCCCGACGAGCGCCGCCGCGTCGAGCCCGGGCTCGACGTCCGCGAGGCGCGCGGCGAGGCGGTGCGCGAGCGGCAGGCCGCGGGTCGGGATGCCCAGCAGGACGAGGCGCGAGCCGCCGCGGTTGCGTTCGAGGATCTCGTGCGCGATGCGGGTCAGCGCCCGGGAGATCTCCGGGGGGCCGAGGACGACCGTCGCGTCGGGGGCGGGGACCGCCCCGGTGGGTGTGCCGTCGGCCGGCACAGCGGTGCCAGAGCTCATCTGGCGACCTCCTTCCCCGCCTCACAGGACGGGCCTTAAAGGAATGTCTGTCAGGCGCCGACCTTACCGTGGCGCCGCCGGGGCGGCCGGGGTGTCCACGTTTCCACCGTCCGTGGCGTCGATCACCCGGTTGCCGACTCACACGTCACCCCTGGACGGCCGATCAACTCGACATGGATGGAACCGCCTCGACCTGGCCGGCGGCTCTCCAGTTCTTCCTCGCGGGTGCGCTCGCCGGCTCGTGCGTGCTGCAGTGGGTCTGGTGGCGGGGTGAGCTGCGGCAGGCCGGCGCCAAGTGGACGCTCCTGTGGTCCGCGGTGCTCGCGCTCGGCTTCGTCGCCAACGGCCTGCTCGCGATGGCGCCCGAGGGCGTCCTGGGAGCCGTCCTGCTGTTCGTGCGGGCCCAGCTGTTCGTCGCGGTCGTCCTCGTGGCGCTGCCCGCGACGCGCGCCTACACCGCCGGGCCTCCCGTACGCCGCTACGTGCTCGCGGCGGGCGCGTTCGCGGTGGTCCGGGCGGTGCTGTGGCTCACCACCGACATGGTCATGACGCACACCTACGTCCAGGGCCTGCCGGTGTACGGGCCGCTCGACGCCGCGACGTTCCTCGCACCGGTCGTCGTCGTCGCGCTCTACGTGGTGCGCGCGGTCGGCAAGCTGCGGATCACGCCCGTGGGGGTCCTGCTGATCGCCTCGGGCGTCGCGTCGGTCGCGCTGCTCGTCGCCTCGCACGTGGTCCAGGACCGCGCGACCGCCGAGGGCTTCGCGACCATGTGGGCGCTCCCCCTCGGCGTCGGCCTCGAGGTGCTCGGCCTCGACCGGCTGCGCCGCGCACAGGGCGACGCCGTGCGCCAGAACGACATGCGCGACGCCGTCGCCCGCATCGCCAACGCTGCCTGGTTCATCAAGGACCCCGAGGCGCTCCTGCTGCGGGCACGCGAGGAGAGCCGCCGCCTGCTCGACGACCCGACGATCGAGGGGTCGCTCCGGCCGCTCTCGCGAGGACGGTTCGTCACCGAGCTGTTCTCCGTCGAGCACGACGCGGCGAGCTCGCGCGAGCGCGGCTTCCTCATGGACCTCGCGCAGATCGTCTCGGCCGCCGCGGAGCGGCACGCGCTCGCGTCACGGCTGAGCCAGGCCGCGTTCACCGACTCCCTGACGCACCTGCCCAACCGGCACGCCCTCGACCAGCACCTCGCCGAGGCGCTCGACCAGGCCGACGTCGAGCGGACCCGCGTCGCGCTCGTCTACTGCGACCTCGACGGGTTCAAGCGCGCGAACGACCACCACGGGCACGCCTGGGGCGACCAGCTGCTCGTGCAGGTCGCCGACCACCTGCGCTCCGCGGCGCCCTACGGCACGACGGTCGCCCGCCTCGGCGGCGACGAGTTCGTCGCCGTGATCCCCCGCGCGGGCACCTACGACGACCTCATGGCGTTCGGACGTGAGCTGCGGGCCGGCTTCGGCGGCACCACGCCCGAGCAGAACCCGCCGCGCCTCACCGTCGGCATCGCCGTGCGCGAGCCGGGCGACACCGTCGCACCCGACCAGCTCCTGCAGCACGCGGACACGGCGATGCTCGAGGCCAAGCGCACACGCGCCGGGGTCGTCTTCTTCGGCCGCGAGCTCCGCAGCCGCGTCAACGCCGAGACCCAGCTGCGCCGTGCGCTCGACGAGGGGGTCGCCGACGGGGAGTTCGAGGCGCACTACCAGCCCATCGTCGACACCGTCACGCTCGAGGTCGTCGGGCTCGAGTCGCTCGCGCGGTGGACCCGCGGCGGCCAGGTGCTCATGCCGTCCGACTGGCTCCCGCTCGCCGAGGAGTCCGGCCTCATCGTCCCCATCGGCCAGGCGCTGCTCGCGAGCTCGCGGGCCGGCTACGAGAAGTTCCGGCTGCCCGTCGCGGTCAACGTGGCCGCGCGTCAGCTCGCGGAGCCGGACTTCCTCAAGCACGTCGAGCGCTCGTGGGGCGACGGTGCCTGGACGCACCTGACGATCGAGGTCACGGAGAGCGCGCTGCTCGACGACAGCGCCGCGGCGGCCGGGACGCTCGCGGAGCTCCGCCGGCGCGGCGTGAAGATCGCGATCGACGACTTCGGCACCGGCTACAGCTCCCTGTCGCGCCTCGCGACGCTGCCGGTCGACGTGCTCAAGATCGACCAGGCGTTCGTGCGGGAGATCCGCACGCGCCGCGGCAAGGCGGTGCTGCGCGCGATCCTCGCCCTCGCCGACGCGCACGGGCTCGACGTCGTGGCCGAGGGGGTCGAGCGGGCGTCGGAGCTCACGGCCCTGGCGGACCTCGGCGTCCCGCGCGTGCAGGGGAACCTGCTCGGGCGGGCCTCCCCCACGCTCCCCGTGCGTGGACCCCGGCCGCGGCCGCGCGGGCGTCGGCCGGTGCGGGTGCTCTGAGGGGCGTCGCCGCCTCGGTCCTCCCGGCTCGGTCCTTCCGGCTCGGGTCCTCCCGGCTCGGTCCTCCCGCCTCGTGGCGCCCGCGGCCACGTGGCGCTGCCGCCTGCTGCTCACGCCACCGTCGCCGCAGTCGCCCACGGAGGGCGTGCCGGGCGGCCGTCGGGCCCCGGCACTCCCCCGCTGCTTGTCGCCTGTGGTGCCGCCGCTCCGGCGCGTGTTTCCGTTATCGTCTGCACGACTCGGCGAGCGCAGAACGGCCCCGGTGACCACCGCCCGAGATCGGACGCGGTCACCGGGGCCGTTCGGGCCACGCGGTGGAGCGAGCAGTCAGGCGAGCAGCGTCGGCTTGAGGTCCACGATCCGGCCGAGGAGGCCGTTGATGAACGCCGGCGAGTCGTCGGTCGACAGGCTGCGAGCCAGCTCGACGGCCTCGTCGACGGCGACCGCGTCGGGCACGTCGTCGTTGTAGAGGATCTCCCACGAGCCGAGGCGCAGCAGCGCCCGGTCGACCGCCGGCATGCGCTCGATGGTCCAGCCGTGCGCGTGCGTCGAGATGAGCTCGTCGATGCGCAGGCGCTGCGCCGTGACGCCCTCCACGAGCTCGACCGAGTACTGCGGCAGGGCCGCCTCGGTGCCCGGCTCCACGATCCGGTCGCCGAGCAGGGTCACAGGGTCGATCCCCCGCTGCTCGGCCTCGAAGAGCACGTCGAGCGCGCGCTTGCGCGCCTTGGTCCGGGCACCCACGTCAGTCGTTCACGCGGCCGAGGTAGCTGCCGTCCCGGGTGTCGACCTTGACGCGCGTGTTCGCCTCGAGGAACAGCGGGACCTGGATCTCGTAGCCGGTCTCGAGCGTCGCGGGCTTGGTGCCACCCGTCGAGCGGTCGCCCTGCAGGCCCGGCTCGGTGTAGGTGATCTCGAGCACGACCGACGGGGGCAGCTCGACGTACAGCGGCACGCCCTCGTTCGTCGCGACGAGCGCGCTCTGGTTCTCGAGCAGGAAGTTCGCGGCGTCGCCCACCGTCGCCTCGGCGACCGGGAGCTGGTCGTACGTCGCGGTGTCCATGAAGATGAAGTCGGTGCCGTCCTTGTACAGGTACTGCATGTCGCGCTTGTCGACGTTGGCCGTCTCGACCTTCAGGCCCGCGTTGAACGTCTTGTCGACGACCTTGCCGGACAGGACGTTCTTGAGCTTGGTGCGGACGAACGCGCCACCCTTGCCGGGCTTGACGTGCTGGAACTCCACGACGGTCCAGAGCTGGCCGTCGATCTTCAGCACGGTGCCGTTCTTCAGGTCGTTGGTGGTCGCCACGATCGCTGCTTCCTGTCGAGTTGAGAATCTGCGTGCCGGCTGCAGGCGTCGCGAGACGCCGGGCGCGGCAAGACCGCCGACCATCCTACCGTGCGCCGATCGCGCGCCCCGCGCCTGTCGCCGGGCGGACGCCGAGTCCGCCTGCATCTGCCGGAGCACCGGCGCGCGATGGTGGGCGGCCGCTCCCCCGGTGCGGACCAGCAGCGCCCGGTGACCGACCTCGCTCAGGCGAAGAGGAGCGCGCGGCCGGCGTATCCCACCACGCCGGCCCACAGCAGTGACGCGAGGGTCCCGATCACGAACCGTTCGGACGCCCCAGGGTTCTCGCGGAGCTCGGGATAGCGACCGAGGCCCTTCACCGCGAGGACGAGGGCCACGCCCTCGTTCTCCCCCACGAGGACCATGCCGGTGACGGCGAGCCGCTCGAGCACGCCGATCCACGTGCCTCCGCGCAGCGCCGCACGCGCGCGCTCGCCGTCCGGCCCGTCCGACACGGTGTCCGGTGCCGGGCCGCCCGCCCCGTCGTCCTGCGCGCCCGACGCCGCAGGGTCCTCGGGCGACCCTGCGTCAGACGACCGTCCGGCGAGCCGCAGGACTCCGAGTGTGAGGACCCACCCGCCGAGCACGCTGAGCGCGAGCATCGCGAGCACGACGACGAGCTGGAGGAAGGGGTGCATGCGCGCTCCTTGTCGGGGACGGCCGTCGCGGTGGTGCGTGGCGGGCCTGACGGTAGCGGTCGCGGCACCGGCACGCCCGGTGCACGGCGACACCGGCCCCGGTGCCTGGCGCGTGATGTCAGGCGTCCGCCTACCCCGCGCGCCCGTCCGGCGCCGCCGTCCGCCCGGCTGCGAGGCTGAGCAGGCGTGCGGCTGCCGGACGTGCAGCCCGTTCCTCGTGCCACAGTGCGGTACGCAGCCGTTGACTCACGGCCTGCTGGGTGATGCCGAGTCGTCGCGCGACCTGCTCCTGGCGCGGGGCCCCGGGCTCGGCTGCCATCGCGTCGACGACCGCCCACCCGGCCTCCGTGCGCCGGCGCACGGTCGCCGCGAGGAGGACGAGCACGCCCTCCGCGTCGGCCGCGGCGTCGTCGTCGTGCCCGCGGACAGCCAGAGGGATCGCACGTGCACGGCTCTTCGCGGCCTCGACCGCCGCGCGCGCGTGCACGAACGCGGCCCCTTCGGCCGCGCGGGTCGACGCGGGCATCGGGTCCCGCACGTCACCGGCTCCGATCCCGACGCTCCAGCCGCCGCGTCGGAGGACGTCGAGAGCGACCTCGACCACGAGCTCCGGGTCGTCGATCACGCCCTGCACCTCGTCGCCGACGGTCCGCTCGAACGCGCGCACCGCCCCGGTCGGCAGGCGGCGGGCGTCCGCGAGCGCCCCGAGCTCGTCGAGGAAGGCGTCGACCCGGTCGCCGACGCGGCGACTGCCGACCTGGTCGATCGTGAGGACCCACATGGGACAAGCCTAAAGGCTTGTTGTGACTCGCACAATGCTCTGGCGATGTTCCGACGGACTGGCCGGAGGGTCGTCGGGTTGCTGCGCGCCTCGCCCGGCTGCGCCAGCCGCGCGGCGATCCCCCAGGAGCGCCGCCGCCGGGACGAGGACCATGAGGACCACGTACCCGAGGTACGTCGCCTGCTTGCCCACGACGTACGGCAGGACGACCAAGGCCGGGACGAGCAGCGTCACGGCGAGCGCCGCTCGTCGGGTCGCGCGGTCCCGGCTCGCCCAGGCCCAGAGCATGCCGGTCACCACGAGGGGACCGAGGTAGTGCGGGGTGACCACCGAGTCGAGCAGGAGGCGCGTCGCGATGATGCACACGACGACGGTCGTCGGAGATCCCGCCCGGCGGAGCGCCACGCAGCAGCCCACGAGCACGGACGCCGCTCCCTGCCCGACACGGACGACCCAGTCGGACGGTCCGGGTCCGACGAGCTCGCGCAGGCCGAACCGGTTCGAGGTCCACGCGAAGTCGAACGTGTTGACCTCCCCCCACAGGAGGAAGGGTGCATAGCAGGCCGCAGCGACGACGCCCGCGACGACACCGGCGACCGCGACGACGCGGGGGCTCCGACCGATCAGGGCGACCGGCGCCCCCAGCGCGCCCCAGAGCTTGAGCCCGACCGCCACGCCCAGCAGACCGCCGACGCGCCGTCCGTGCCCCTCCGCCGCAGAGCACGCCGCGAGCACGAGGAGCAGCCCGATCAGGACCTCTTCGGGGTGTCCGATCGCTGTCGCCTCCGCGAGGACGCCGCCGAGAGCGAGCGAGCCCCCCACCGCCCACTGCGCCGGGAGGACGGGTGCACCCGTCACGTCGGTGGCCCGACGGCCCGCGACCAGCGCGACCCACGTGACGAACGCTCCCTGTGCTGCGGACACTAGGAAGGGGGCGGAGATGCCGAGCGCGTCCGCGACCACGACGAGGAGCGCGACCGGCAGGAGAACGAGGACGCCGATCTGGAGCCCTGCGTCGGCGAAGACGTCCCACAGGCCCGGACCGAGCATCCCGAGACCCGCGCGGCGGAACCACTCGGCGTCGCCGTCGGGGCTCGCCGCGCCGACGATGCCGAGCGCGACGGCCGCGACGGGCACGAGTACCGCGACGGGGTTCCGCCAGACGCGCAGCAGCAGCCGGTGGGTGCGCGGCCGGGCGCCGGAGAGCAGCGCCAGCTCGCGCGCGAGCCATCTGGCGGCTCGACCGGTCGTGGGAACGGCGGCGGCGCCCTGCTGGTCGTGCGGAGTCACGGCGCCCGGGTCCTCTCGACGGTTCTGCCCTGACCATCGGCCGGTGGGCTCGCCGTCTTGAGCGGTCCTCAGACGCGCGCGGCCACGGCACGCAGCGCGTGCTGGTAGGAGTCGAAGCCGAACCCGGCCACGGTCCCGGTGGCGACGGCACCGATCACCGAGGTGTGCCGGAACGTCTCGCGCGCGTAGGGGTTGGACAGGTGCACCTCGACGAGGACGAGACCGGCCTTCGTGACCTGGGCAGCGGCGTCGCGCAGCGCGTACGAGTAGTGCGTGAACGCCGCCGGGTTGAGCACGACGTGACTGCCGGTGTCGACCGCCTCGTGCAACCAGCCGACGAGCTCCGACTCGGAGTCCGTCTGCCGGACCTCGACCACGAGCGCGAGCTCGTCGCCCCAGCGCGCGCCGGCGTCGACGAGGTCGGCGTACGACGCGGAGCCGTAGACGTCGGGCTCGCGGACCCCGAGGCGTCCGAGGTTGGGACCGTTGAGGACGAGGACGCGGGTCACAGCGTGATCGCCCGGGACGGTGCGGGCGCGCCCTCGGCGACCTCGGCGTACGCGGCGGCGAGGAGCGTGGGGTCCGGCCCCTCGAGGCGGACGGGTCGTCCGACGCCTTCGAGGACGACGAAGCGCAGGAGGTCGCCACGGGTCTTCTTGTCCCGACGCATCGCGGCGAGGAGCTGGTCCCAGCGGTCCCCGCGGTAGGTCACGGGCAGTCCGACGGAGGTGAGGATCGCGCGGTGGCGGGCGACGTCGGTGTCGTCGAGGCGTCCGGCGAGACGTGCGAGCTCGGCGACGAACACCATGCCGACGGACACGGCGGCGCCGTGGCGCCAGGAGTAGCGCTCGACCTGCTCGATGGCGTGGCCGAACGTGTGCCCGTAGTTGAGGATCTCGCGGAGGCCGGACTCCTTGAGGTCCTCCCCGACCACGCGGGCCTTGACGGCGACGGACCGCTCGACGAGCTCGAGCAGCTCGGGCGAGCGTGCTGCACGGACGGGGTCGGCGACGAGCTCGGGATCGGCCTCGACGATGTCGAGAATGCGGGGGTCGGCGATGAAGCCGCACTTGATGATCTCGGCGAGCCCGGCGACGTAGTCGAACTTCGGCATCGTCTCGAGCGCCGCGAGGTCGCACAGCACCCCGGCGGGAGGGAAGAACGTGCCGACGAGGTTCTTGCCCTCGGCGGTGTTGATCCCGGTCTTGCCACCGACGGCGGCGTCGACCATGGCGAGAAGGGTGGTGGGGACGTGCACGACGCGGATGCCCCGCAGCCACGTCGACGCGACGAAGCCGGCGAGGTCGGTCGTCGCGCCGCCGCCGAGCGCCACGATGGCGTCGGAGCGCGTGAAGTCGGCCTGACCGAGCACACCCCAGCAGAAGGCCGCGACCTGCGCGGTCTTGGCGGACTCCGCATCGGGGACCTCGGCCGCGAGGGCCTCGTAGCCGTGCGCGGCGAGGTCCTCGCGGACGGCTTCCCCGGAGGTGGCAAGCGCGGTGGGGTGGATGACGAGGACGCGCCGGACGCCCTCCCCGAGGAGTCTCGGCAGCTCGGCGAGGAGGTGGTGGCCGATCACCACGTCGTAGGGCTGGTCGCCCTCGACGTGGACGGTGCGGGTGTTGTCGTCGGTGGTCACTCCCCCGACCTCCTGTCGGTCGTGCCGCTCGTGTCGGTGGTGGCGGCGGCCAGCTGGTTCTCGACGATCTCGGCGACCGCGCCCGGGCGGAGGCCGTCGGTCGACACGCGCAGGCTCGCGACGGCCTCGTAGAGGGGGCGGCGGGCCTCCATGAGCGCCTGCCACTGCGCGCGCGGGTTGCCCAGCAGCAGCGGGCGGGACTGGTTGAACCCGACGCGCGGGGCGGCGTGGGCGAGGCTCACGTCGAGGAACACGACGGTCCCACCGTCCGCCCGGTAGCGCACGAGGTCGTCCTGCGTGGCGGTGTCGAGCACGGCGCCGCCGCCGAGCGCGAGCACGCCGCGGTGCTCCGCGAGGGCCGTCGCCACGGCGGTGCGTTCGAGCGCGCGGAACGCGGGTTCGCCGTCCTCGACGAAGATCTCGCTGATGGCCTTGCCGGCGGTCAGCTCGACGTCGGCGTCGGTGTCGCGGACCGCCAGGTCCAGACGGCCGGCGAGGGCGGCGGCGACGGTGCTCTTGCCGGCTCCGGGGGGCCCGACGAGCACGACGCGGGGGCCGTGCTGTGTCGGCTGCTGCGTCGACGGCCGTGTCGGCGGTTCCGTCGATGGGCTGGTGTCAGGCACGGGCGAACGCTACCGCGGCGCGTCGGAGGTGGCGCGAGCGGTCCGTCGGCGGGAGGCTGCCGGTGCTCCGGGTGGGCACCGGGTCAGCGCTGGAGCTCGGGGATCGCGTCGAGGTACGCGGTGAGGTTGCGCCGCACCTCGCCGACGGAGTCGCCGCCGGTCTTCTCGAGGAGCGCGTCGGCGAGCACGAGCGCGACCATCGCCTCGGCGACGACCGCGGCCGGGGGCACGGCGCACACGTCGGAGCGCTGGTGCTGCGCCTTGGCGGGCTCGCCGGACGCGGTGTCGATCGTCGCCAGCGCGCGCGGGACGGTCGAGATGGGCTTCATCGCGGCGCGCACGCGCAGGATCTCCCCGTTGGACATGCCGCCCTCGACGCCGCCGGCGCGGTTGGAGCGCCGGACGATGCGCCCGGTCGGGTCGCGCTCGATCTCGTCGTGCGCCTGCGAGCCTCGGCGGGTCGCGGTGCGGAAGCCGTCGCCGACCTCGACACCCTTGATCGCCTGGATCCCCATGAGCGCAGCCGCGAGGCGGGCGTCGAGGCGACGGTCGGAGTGCACGTACGAGCCGAGCCCCGAGGGGACGCCGTAGGCGAGGACCTCGACGACGCCGCCGAGGGTGTCCCCGGCGGCGTGGCAGTCGTCGATCTCGGCGACCATGGCGGAGGAGGTCTCGGGGTGGTGGCAGCGCACCGGGTCGGCGTCGAGCCGCTCCGTGTCGTCCGGGTGCGGCAGCGGGGCGTCGTCGGGCGTCGCGACGGGTCCGATGGCGACGACGTGCGAGACGAGGCGGATCCCGGCGGCCTGCTCGAGGAGGTGGGCCGCGACGGTGCCGAGGGCGACGCGCGTCGCGGTCTCGCGCGCGCTCGCCCGCTCGAGCACCGGTCGGGCGTCGTCGAAGGCGTACTTGCGCATGCCGACGAGGTCCGCGTGCCCGGGTCGCGGACGCGTGAGGGGCGCGTTGCGTGCGCGGTTGAGCTTGTCGGGGTCGTCCACCGGGTCCGACGACATCACGTCGACCCACTTGGGCCACTCGGTGTTCCCGATCTCGATCGCGACGGGCCCGCCCTGGGTGAGCCCGAGGCGCAGGCCGCCGAGCACCCGGACCGCGTCCTGCTCGAACTTCATGCGCGCGCCGCGCCCGTACCCGAGCCGGCGCCGCGCGAGCGCGGCCTGGATGTCGGAGGTCGTGACCTCCACGCCGGCGGGGACACCTTCGAGGATGCCGACGAGCGCCTCACCGTGCGACTCACCGGACGTCAACCAACGCAGCATGGTGGGCATCCTTCCACGGGTGCGGGGACCCACCTCGACGAGTCCGTCCGGTGGACCTGCGTGCCGGCGATCCCCCGGGACGACGCAGGGCCCGGTGGTCCGCCCGTCACGAGCGGCGCCACCGGGCCCTGCGCGGTGCCCTGGTCAGGCGCCGGTGAGCGGCTTGCTCAGGTCGGCGGGCGGGAGGGCCGGCGCCTCGGTGGCCCCGTCCTCGGCGGGCGGGTCGAGCGACTCGACCACGTACACGTAGCCGGAGATCGTCATCTCGATGTCGCCCTTGTTCGTCGCCGGCTTGCCCTCCGAGGCCTCCTTGGCGTCGGTGCCCGCGCCCGTGATCGCCGTCACGAGGAAGAGCCGGGTCGATCCGGTTTGGAGCTGGGCGAGGGCGGTCGTCACCGTCTCGACGGAGCCGAGCAGCGTGATGTCGACGGGGACGGCGACGAAGCCCGGGACGTTGAGCCCGGAGGCCGCCGGCGGGACCGGCTGCGCGGTGGTGCCCTCTGCGTCGGTCGGCTCCGTGGCCTCGCCGCCGTCCGTGGCCTCGGCGGGGGCGCCCGCGTCGGCGGTCTCGGCGGCGGGCGGCGGGGCCGCGGCCGCTCCGGCGGCGGCCGCGTCGCTCATCGCGATCGGCGGGCCCGGCTTGACGGAGACGACGAAGGCGCCGCTCGCCTCGGCGATCGAGGAGACCTGACGCAGGTAGTCGGACAGCTGCGCGGTGCGCGGGATCTGCACCTCGAGCGCCGCGAGCTCGGCACGGTACTGCTCGAGGTTCTCGTACTGCGCCTTGAGCTCGACGAGCTTGGCCTCGAGCGTCGCGTTCTGCGCGTCGACCGAGACCTTCTGCAGCTCGGCCTCGTCCGCGGCGTCGATCTGCGGGGAGACGCCGAGGGTCCAGCCGCCAGCGAGCGCGAGCACCGCCGCGAAGGCGGTTCCGCCGACCCAGGTGGTCTTGCTGGCCATGTCAGTTCCCCTCGGTCTCGGAGAAGCGGCCGGCATAGGCGTCGACCGTGAACTGCACGCGCGAGGTGACCTCGTAGTAGACGCCGTCCTCGTCGTCCTCCTTGGTCTCCACGCCGGAGACCCACGCGTCCTGGAAGCCCGGGATGCTGCTGAGACCGTCGAGCCACGCCCCGGTGTCGGGAACGGTGAGGCTGCGGCCCGTGAACGCGACCGTGCCGACGCTCGGCTCCTGGAGCGGGTCCGCCGGGGCGGCGGGCGCCAGGACGGGCGTGGCGCCCGAGGTGGTGATGGACGACAGCTGAACCCCGGGGGGCATCACCGCGAAGATGGCGCCGATGTACGGGGTCCACAGGACCTCGGTCGACATCCCGGTCAGCCGTGCCTGCTCGAGGCTGTCGAGGCGGTCGAGGACGACGGGGACGTCCGCGTACTGCTTCTGCTCGGCGAGGAGCCGTGACGTCTCCGTCTCCGCCTCGGCGAGTGCTGACTGCGCCGACGCGGCCTGCAGGGACGCCGCGACGCAGGCGAGCGCCACCACGAGCACCACGGCCCCGAGGCCGACGACGAGTCGCCGCTGGAGCTGCCGGAGCGCGCGTGACGCCCACACCTCGGGAGGGGTGAGATCAACCTGCGGCATGCTGATGGTGTCGGTGCCGGGCGCTTCCGCCCGGGTCGACCGACGGTCGAGAAGCGCGGTCATGCGGCGACTCCAAACGCGAGGCCGAGCGAGACGGCGAGGGAGTGCTGACGCTCGGCGAAGGCCTTCGGTGCGCCCGGAGCGCGCACCGCCATGGTGGACAGGGGTTGCCCGAGCGCGACGGGGAGCCGGGTCGCGCTCGACAGGTACTGCCCGAGGCCGGGGAGCTGGCACCCGCCGCCGGTCAGCATGATCATGTCCGCGGCGGCACCGGGGTTGCTGCTCGCGTAGTAGACGAACGTGTTGCGCACCGACTCGACGAGGTTCGTCGTGACGGTCAGGACGCTCTCCGCGGCCTCCGCGAGCTCGGGCGCGGCGCCGTAGCCGACACCGAGCTCACGCTTGAGCCGGTCGGCGTCGGGGAGGGAGATGCTCATGGCCGAGGCGACCGCGTCCGTGACGTCGTCGCCGCCGGTGGGCAGCATGCGCACGAGCCGGGGCACGCCGTTGGCGATGATGACGATGGTGGTGGCGCGTGCTCCGACGTCGACGACGCCGACCGTGCGGCCCTGGGCGTCACCGCGCGACATGACCCGGGCGAGCGCGAGCGCGTCGAGGTCGACCATGACGGGCTTGAGCCCGGCCCGCTCGACCGCGGCGATGTTCGCGCGGACGGTCTCCTTGGTCGCGGCGACCAGGAGACCGCGCATCATCGCGCCGTGCTCGCCCGCGTAGGTGCTGGTCGGGACGTAGTCCAGGACGGTGTCCTCGACGGCGACGGGCAGCATGCCCTGCACCTGGAACGGTAGGGAGGTGCGGATCTGCGCCCTGGGGAGCCACGGGAGATCCAGGTCCCTGACGATGACCCGCTGGTTGCCGACGCCGATCACGACGTCCTTGGTGCTGAACTTCGCCTGGACCCACAGCTGGCGCAGGGCGCTCGCGACGGTCTCGGGCTCGGCCACCTCGCACTCGCGGACCGCACCGGCGGGCAGCGCGACCTCGCCGAAGTTGGTCACCGCGGCCTCGCCCGTGACGGACGGGCCACCGCGGCCGAACTCGACCTCCGTTGCGCGCACATGGGTCGTCCCGATGTCGAGACCGATCACCCGTGACTTGGCCACACGACCATCCCCTCAGCTGTGGAGCAGAACCACCTGCTCTATCGGGAGCCGAGGCGCGGTCCTTGAGGGTTGTGACGGGGTCAGAAGAACGAGGTCAGAACATCAGCGCGAGGTACGCGTCCCACAGCTGCTCGCCCCAGGTGATCCCGACGGCGGCACCGAGGAGCATCCAGGGTCCGAACGGGATCCCGGTCTTGCGGGAGGCCCGCCGCCCCACGAGGAGCACGACGGCGTAGATCCCCGAGAGCAGGAACGCGGCGAACCCGCCGACGGCGAGCGCGCCCCAGCCGCACCACCCGAGGTAGAGCCCGAGGACGCCGGCGAGCTTGACGTCACCGAACCCCATGCCCTTGGGGTAGGCGAACCACAGCACGAAGTACACGACGTAGAGGACCACGCACCCGACGGCCGCGCGCAGGAGCGCGGCCCACGCCGGCTCCCCGCCGGGGTTCAGGCTCGCGAGCGCGAGCAGCGCCGCCGCGACGCCGTAGGACGGCAGGACGATCGCGTTCGGGAGCCGGTGGGTGTCGATGTCGATCAGGGCGAGGCACACCGCGATCGCGGCCAGGTAGAGAAAGGCCGGCAGCGCCCAGGTGAGGCCCACGACGACCGCCGTGAGGACGAACAGGATCGCGGTTCCGGCCTCGACGAGGGGGTACCGGACCGAGATTGGCGCACCGCAGTCGCGGCACCGGCCTCGCAGCGCGAGCCACGAGACGACCGGGACGTTGTCGATGGGGCGGATGGCGTGGCCGCAGCCCGGGCACGCGCTCGGGGGGTGCACGACCGACTGCCCCTGGGGGACGCGCCAGATGACGACGTTCAGGAACGAGCCGATCGCGAGCCCGAGCAGCGCGACGAGCGCGAGGAGGACGAGTTCCACGCCGCGGACGCTACTGGTACGTGCCGGAGGGGGCGAACACGGGCGAGACCTCGACCCACACGTTCACGCCGTAGGTCGTGGTGACGGGCGAGAGGAACTTCGGCGGAGCCGTGTACCGGAAGCGCTCGTCGTAGTTGTAGTCCTTGGTGTACCCGTTGGACCCGCTCTTGACCGTCCCGCGGTACTTCTGGGCGATCGCACCGTTCACCATGAGGGTTCCCCGGTTGCCGCCGCCACGGCCGATGTTCTGGACCTGGAAGGTGTGCGCGACGGACAGGATCGCTGCGTCGATGCGCCGGTTCGAGCCGCCGAGCAGGCTCGCGTTGCTGGAGTTCAGCGGGTTCCACACCCACACGGCGTTGTTCCCGACGAGACCGAGCATGTCGCGCTGACCGTCCGCGTACTTGGTGTCGCCCACGACGTACACGTAGTTCTCCGCCGCGATGGTCAGCTTGCCCTGCAGGGTCCCCTTGACGAAGACGTCGCCGTTCTTGAACCCGTAGGCGGGGTTGGCGGCCGTCGAGGACTCGGGGGTCGTCTCGTTCGTCATCGGGTACCCCAGGCCGTTGCGCCCGCCGGCACCAGTGGACGTGGACAGCCCGCTCGGCGGCGCCGCGCTGTAGTTCGGGTCCGTGAGGACCGTCGGCACGTTCTGCACGTAGACCACGTTGTTCGCGGGGACCGAGATCGTCTGACCGGTGGGCCCGCCGAGCTGTCCCGCGCTGTTCCCGGGGGTGCCGCACGCGGCCGGGCTCGACCCGGTCGTCGGCGTGTCCCCCACGACGTTCGTCTTCTTGGTCCACGGGGACCGCACCGTCATCGTCCCGCTCGAGTTGAGCACGATCTCGGTCGGGCCCGTGTAGAGGCAACCGGGGCGGGGCACGTCCTGCGACAGGTCGGAGCGCGTCTCCTTCTTCAGCTGCGAGTTCGTCGCAGGCATCGGCAGGACGGGGCTGTACGCCGGGTAGCCGGGCAGGTCGAAGACCTGGCCGCTGCACGTCGCGTTGTTCGACGTCCGCTTGACGTACTTGACGCCGGACGCCGGGTTGTACGCCGTGGTCACCGTGCCACGGAACCTCGCGTCGCAGATGCGGATCGTGTCGTTCGAGTGGGCCGGACCGTTGATGTCGTCGTTGCCGCCGAACGCGATCTCGCTGCACGAGGTGCTGTACGTGCGCCCCGCCCAGGCGTAGCGCGAGCAGAACGCCACGTCGTCTCCCGCGACCAGGGGGTCCTGGATCTCGAAGTCGGTGAAGTACAGGAAGTCGATGAACCCCTGCTGCTTGAGGTCGGCGACGATCGTGCGCGTCTCACCGCCGGCCAGGCCCGTCGAGCGCAGGCGCAGCGTGCCGTCCGCGTCGAACTTCGCGTTGTCGACCTCGTAGCGGAACTTCGCCTCCCCGCCGCTGCCGGCGACGGGCGCCCACGTCCCGCTCGTCCCGACCCCGAACGCGGGGTTCACGACCGGCGGGAGCGCCACGTCGCTGGCGCTGCTGAACGTCGCAGCCGGGTTCCCGTACTGGAAGTAGGTCGTGTCGTTCGCGAGCCGGCTCTGGTACTCCTCGACGCCCGCGTACGCGGCAGCCATCGCGGCGTTCCAGTCCTGGGTCGCGCGTGACGACCGCTGCGTGCCGATCGCGAAGGAGACGGCCGCGACCATGAAGATCGCGAGGACCGCCGAGACGCCGATGACCAGGATCATCGCCATGCCCGAGTCGTCCTCGCCGCTGCGGGCCCGCCGCACGAGCTGGATCATGTCAGGCTCCCACCCGTGAGATCCCCAGGTTGGGGATGCCGACTGTGTTCTGCAGGGTCACCGGCTTCGCGCGCCCGGTCTTGTCGGCCTGCACCGTCACGTTCACCTGCACCGCCGCGATCGACCGGAGCTGGTCGACCGTGAGCACGCCCACGGCGGGCGGCACGACCTCGACGGCGTCCTTGTCGAAGTACCTGAAGGTCGCGGCGCCACCCGCGGCCACCGTGACGAGGTCGCGCGCGATCGTGCGCGAGTACGCAGCGTTCGTCCAGTAGGCGGAGGTCGTCTGATACGGCGCCGCGGGGAGCCCCGTGAACGTCCAGTACGGGCCGCTCGACGTCACCGCGTTCCAGCGCTTCTCGACGAGCGCACCCGTCGAGGTCACCTCGAAGCGCGCGACGATCGGGCGGGGCGTCGCGGAGCTCGTGTCCAGGTACGACCGGAGCACCACCGAGTCCCGCGTCGCGGCGAGGAAGACCGGGTTGTTCAGCGACTGGCCCGCGACCCGGATCTCCGTGCCGGAGCGCACGACGCGCGTGACCTCCTTCATCGCGACGGAGGCGGCGCGGGTGCTGTCGGTCGCCGAGCGTTCGCGGGTGAAGGACCGGGTCACGGACGTCAGGAGCGAGACCACGAGGACCATCAGCAGGGACGTCACCATCATCGTCACGAGCATCTCCGCGAGCGTGAGCCCCGCGTCGTCGCGCCGCCCCGCGCTCAGGCGCGCCCGCAGCGCGGTCACGGCGTCACGACCCGGGGGTCGAACGTCACGATGCCGGACGGGTCGATGCTCGACCGCGCGGGCACGGGGGCGGCGGGCAGGCTCATCTGCCCCGCGGCGACCGCGGTCGTCCAGCTCGAGACCGTCGCTCCCGTCCCGGAGTACAGGCGCCAGGACCCGTACGGCAGGGCGACGGTGAGCAGGCCGTCCGCCGGGATCCCGTAGCCGGCCGCGGAGCCGAAGGTGTACGTCACGGCCGTGGCCGGCGCGGGCGTGACGCAGCCCGGGTCGCCGCTGCCGGGGACCGGTGAGGTCGCCGAGACCGCCCGCAGGTAGCGCTGAGTGCCGGAGCTCCCCAGCGCGAGCTTGACCACACCCATCGGGACGTTCGCCGTCGCCGTGCCGCCGGCAGCCGCCGCGACCCCGGCGGGCCGGGTGCCGGTGATCGGCTGACCCGTCGCGTTCGTCGAGTCGGGCCACTCCTCGGGGTCCGCCGCCTTGCACGAGCCGGCGAACACCTGGTAGCCGCCACTGAACGGGTGCAGCTTGACCGTGCGGGACCTCGAGGTCGCGGCTCCGGGGTCGAGCACGTGGGCTCCGTAGGTACTGAGGAACGTCGTCGTCGGGTTCGCCGGCACACGGACCACCTCACCGGCCGCCGGGACGTAGTCGCCCGCGTAGTTGACGGTGAACGTGCCCGCGGCGTCGTACTGGAACGAGGCCGCCGCGGAGGTCCCGGCGGTGACGCCGACCGTGACCTTGGACGTCGTGGCCTGCGCCGTGTCGACGTGACTCGCGCGGCTCACCGTGACGTCGTACGTCCCGGGCGTCACCTTGAGGACGTAGCTGCACCCCTGGGCGTCGGTCGGGGCGGGCGCGACGGTCAGCGAGGTGGCGCCGTTCGGGACGCTGGAGGGGGCCGCGCTCACGCTCACCCCGCCGACGCCCGTACCGGCCGCACCCAGCACGGAGACGAGGATGGTGCCCTTCGTCGGGTCGTTGATCTTGCTCTCCGGCTGGATCACGGTGTCGGCGCGCACCGGCTCGGTCGCCGCACGCTTGCCGTCCCACGTCACGCTGACGTTCACGCGCTTGTACCGGAGCGCCGAGCCGCCGGCACCGCAGACGATGTCGTTGTTCGGGTCCGTCACCCACTGCGTCCTGACCTGGACGTGAAACTTGTCGTTGCTGATCGTCTTGTCGACGTCCTTGTCGAGCAGGTCGAACAGGTCCTCGGTGTCGCGCGCCAGGTCGATCTCCTGCGCCGCGAGGTTCGCCGCGACCTCGCGCGCCCGGGAGTCCCTCGACAGCGTGATGACCGAGAGCATCCCGTAGATGACCCCGCTCGAGACGATCGCGAAGACGAACATCGCCACGATCACCTCGACCAGGCTCATCCCCGCCTCGTCACGCGAGCCGGTCAGGACCTCGTGCATGCGCCGCATCCGGGACGTTCCTTCCTGGGCTGGTGTGGGTACCGACGTGCGGGGCACCGCCTGAGCGATGCCCCGCACGTGTCGGGCTGAGCGGAGCAGACGTCAGGAAGTCGCCTTGACGGTCTTCCCCGTCACGCTGTCGTACGTCCACGTCGTCGTGCTGGGCAGCTTCGCGTGCGTGCCGACGATCGTGTAGGACTTGTCCGAGTCCTTCGGCGTGACGGTGAGGGTCACGTCGGCGCTCGTGGTGAGGCCGGCACTGGTGCCGAGCGTCGCCGCGGTCATGCCGGTGTAGAGGCCGTTGTTGTCCGTGGCGTACGCCTCGGCCGCCGTGCTGGCGTTCTTGACGTCCGAGACGACGGCGGCGCCCCAGGCCTTCTCCCGCTGCTTGAGGAACGCCGGGATGGCGATCGCGGCGAGGATCCCGATGATGATGACGACGACGAGGAGCTCGATGAGCGTGAAGCCCTTCTCGCCGCGCTCCCGCTTCTCCATCGTGGCGCGAATGCGAGCGTTCATTGTGTGCCTCTTCCAGTGTCTGAGTTTCGGAGTGGAGCGCCCCGGCTGACCGGTGCGGTGTGGTGCTACACCAGGTTCATCGTCCAGGAGCGGCCGGGCCTTAATGGACCGTTCGGGGGAATCCCTGCTTCACCCGTCCGGCCGCAAGGCGTTACTCGACGAGCGAGAAGATCGAGAAGATCGGCATGTAGAGCGCGACGATCATCCCGCCGACGATCACGCCGAGGATCGCGATCATGAGCGGCTCGATGAGTGCGGTCAGCTGCTCGGTGGTCGCGCTGACCTCTTCGTCGTAGAACTGCGAGATCTTCTTGAGCATGCCCTCGAGGGCACCGGAGTCCTCGCCGGTCGCGACCATCTGGACGACCATCGAGGGGAACACCGAGTGCTTCGACAAGGGGCCGGACAGCGACTGACCTTTACGCACGCTCTCCTGGACGTCCTTGACGGCCCGCTCGATCGCCCAGTTTCCGCTCGTCTCCCCCACGATGTCGAGCGCCTGCAGGATCGGCACCCCGGCTCCGAGCATCGTGCCGAAGTTCCGGGTGAAACGGGCGATGGCGACCTTCTGGAACAACGCACCGAATACCGGCATCTTGAGCAGAGCCGGCTCGAACCTGGAACGGATCGACTCGTCGTTCTTGTGCTTCTTCCACCAGACCGCGAAGGCGATCGTGCAGACGGCGAGGAGCGGCGCCAGCCATTTCATCCAAGCCGAGAGGACGACGAGGATCTGGGTCGGCCACGGGAGCGCGCCGCCGAGGTCCGTGAACATCTGCTCGAAGATCGGCACGATGAACAGGAGCATCCCGATGACCGCGAGGATCGCCATGATGAACACCATCACGGGGTACGTCATGGCGGACTTGATCTGGGCGCGGAGCCGGACCTCGGCCTCGTAGTTGTCGGCGATCGACACCAGGGACTGCTCGAGGAAGCCACCGATCTCCCCGGCCCGGATCATGTTGATCATGAGCGGCGGGATCGAGTCCTTGTTCCGCGCGAGCGACTCCGAGAGCGACACGCCGGTCTCGACGTCGCTGCGGGTCTGTGCGAGCACCTTCGCGAGCGGCTTCGACTCGGTCTGGTCCGCGAGGATCGTCAGCGTACGCAGCAGCGACAGGCCCGCGGAGATCATCGTCGCCATCTGCCGCGACATGACGGCGAGGTCCTTCATCGTGATCCGGTCGCCGAAGCCGGGGATCGAGATCTCCCGCTGCATGCCGGTCGTGCTGACCTCGTCGATCGCGATGGGCGCGAGCCCCATCGTCCGCAGCCGGTTCGCGACGGCGACCTCGTCGTTCGCCTCGATCTTGCCCTTGACGACCTTGCCGTCCTGGCTCCGGACCGAGTACTGGTAGGTACGGGCGGCCATCACATGCCTCCACTCATCGGTGCAGGCACGCCCTGCATGCCGTTCATCTGCAGCGCCGCCGCGCCCTGGTTCATCCGCGTCGTGCGACCGGTGAGCTTGTTGAAGTCCTCGACGTGGTGCGCCTTCTCGAGCCCCACCTCGTAGGAGATCTTCCCGGTCTTGACGAGCTCCGCGAGGTGCTGGTCGAGCGTGTGCATCCCGTGCTCGGCGCCGGCCTGCATCGCGGAGTACATCTGGTGGGTCTTTCCCTCGCGGATCAGGTTCCTGATCGCGGGGGTCGCGACCATGATCTCCGTGGCCACGACCCGCCCCTTGCCGCTCGAGCGCTTGCACAGCGTCTGGCAGACGACGCCCTGGATGACCCCGGAGAGCTGCGTGCGCACCTGTGCCTGCTGACCCTCGGGGAAGACGTCGATGATGCGGTCGATCGTCTGCGCGGCGTCCTGGGTGTGCAGCGTGGCGAACACGAGGTGGCCGGTCTCCGCGGCGGTCAGCGCCACCGAGATCGTCTCGAGGTCACGCATCTCACCGACCAGGATGATGTCCGGGTCCTGGCGCAGCACGTGCTTGAGCGCGCGCGCGAACGAGTGCGTGTCGGCACCGACCTCACGCTGGTTGACGATCGAGCGCTTGTGCCGGTGCAGGAACTCGATCGGGTCCTCGACCGTCATGATGTGGTCGTCCCGCGTGCGGTTCGCGAGATCGACGACCGCCGCGAGGGTCGTCGACTTGCCGGAGCCGGTCGGCCCCGTGACGAGGACCAGCCCGCGGGGCAACCCCGCGAACGAGCCCACGACGTTCGGCACGCCGAGCTTCTCGAGGGGCTTGATCTCGTACGGGATCACTCGGAAGGCCGCGCCGATCGACTCGCGCTGCTGGTACAGGTTCACGCGGAAACGCGCCTGACCTCGCACCGCGTACGCGAAGTCGAGCTCGAGCTCGGCCTCGAAGACCTCGCGCTGCTTCTGCGTGAGGATCGAGTACAGCGTCCGGCGCAGCGACTCGGGCGCGAGGGTCTCGAAGCCCTCCATGGGGCGCAGCTTGCCGTCGAGCCGGATCATCGGGGGTGAGCCGGCCGTCAGGTGCAGGTCCGACGAGCCCGTCGCGACCATCTCGAGCAGCACGGAGTCGAGCCGGACGTCCTCGGCCTGCGCCTCCTGCGTCATCCGGACGCGCGAGGGAGCAGCCGAGCGTTGGCCCGGAGCCTGCGGCGGGCGTGCCCCGGCGGGTGCCGCGCTGGCACCACCGGGTGCAGAGCCGGCACCGGCGGGTGCGGACGCGGGACGAGCGGGCGGCGCCCCGTGACCGGCCGGCGGTCCCGCGGGCGGCGGCGCCGCGTACGGAGCCACCCCCGGCG
>NZ_JBFTER010000045.1:0-37604 GCF_047229345.1 Cellulomonas jepli
GCCCCGCGCGCAGCGTCCGGCGGCAGCGCACCGGCACCCGCCGCCGCTGCGCCGGCCGAGACCGCCGGGGGCTGGGCCGCCGGCGTCGAGTCGTACGGGGTCGGCGGGCTCGGCGAGGCGATCAACGCGCACCGCGCGGCCAACGGTCTCGGCCCGCTGAGCGTGTCCGGGTCGAGCTCGCTCGCGAACCACGCGGCGGACATGGCGGCCCAGTGGCGGATCTGGCACAGCGGCCGCGACCACATCGTCGGCTACGTGCAGCCCGCCAGCTCGAGCGCGATGATCTCCGCCTACGCGAACTCGTCCTCCCACAACGCGTGGCTCCTGTCCAGCACGTCGCACGTGTCGATCGGTGCGGTCACGCTCAACGGGCGCCTCTTCACGGCGATGTCCTTCAGCTGACCGACGCGGCTCGGCGCGAGTCGGGCGTGGCCGGACGGAACCGCTCACGGGTGCACGAGGGCCCCGGACGCAGCGCGTCCGGGGCCCTCGGCGTCCGTGGGACGCGGCACCGACCAGCGGTGCACCGCAGGCCGACCCGCCGCGCCGTCAGCGCCCGCCCTGCGCGAGCGACGACGCCCGGTTCGCGGCCGCCGCCGCACACCGGCGCGCGCGGCTCAGCGCAGGACGAGCGCGAGCCGGTCGAGCGCGAGGTCGAGGTCGTCGCGCCCGATGACGAGCGGCGGCGCGAGCCGGATCGTCGAGCCGTGCGTGTCCTTGACCAGCACGCCCTCCGCGAGCAGCCGGACGCACACCTCGCGCCCGGTGAACCGCGCGGGGTCGACGTCGACGCCGGCCCACAGCCCGACCGCCCGGAAGCGCTCGACGAGCCCGTCGTCGGCGAGGGCCTGCAGGCGCTCACGCAGGTGCACGCCGAGGGTGCGGGCGCGCTCCTGGTGCTCGCCGGTCGCGAGCAGCCCGGTCACCGCGAGGCCGACCGCGCACGCGAGCGGGTTGCCGCCGAACGTCGAGCCGTGCGTGCCGTACGTGAGCACGCCGAGCACGTCCGCCCGGCCCACGACCGCGGAGACGGGCACGATGCCGCCGCCGAGCGCCTTGCCGAGCGTCATGAGGTCGGGGCGCACGTCCCACAGCTCGCACGCGAACGTCGTCCCGGTGCGCCCGAGGCCCGACTGGATCTCGTCGGCGACCAGCAGCACGCCGGCGTCGTCGCACGCGGCCCGCACGGCCGGCCAGTAGTCGTCGGGCGGGATCACGACGCCCTGCTCGCCCTGGATCGGCTCGAGCAGCACCGCGACCGTGGTGTCGTCGATCGCGTCCCGGACCGCCGCCGCGTCGCCGTAGGGCACGAGCCGGAAGCCCGGGGTGTACGGCCCGAAGCCCGTGCGCGCGTCCTCGTCGTCGGAGAACGAGATGATCGTGGTCGTCCGGCCGTGGAAGTTGCCCGACGCGACGACGATCGTGGCCTGGTCCGGCGCGACTCCCTTGACCTCGTAGCCCCACTTGCGGGCCGCCTTGATCGCGGTCTCGACGGCCTCCGCCCCGGTGTTCATGGGCAGCACCATCGGCGGGCCCACGACGTGCGGGGCGGCGAGGGCGGCGAGCGCGTCGGCGAACGGCCCGAGCAGGTCGTGGTCGAACGCGCGGGACGTGAGCGTGATCCGGTCGAGCTGCGCGTGCGCCGCGGCGAGCAGCGCCGGGTGCCCGTGGCCGAAGTTGAGCGCCGAGTACCCCGCCAGGAGGTCGAGGTAGTCGGCCCCGGCGGTGTCACGCACCCAGGCGCCCGAGCCGGACGCGAGCGTCACGGGGAGCGGGTGGTAGTTCTGCGCGAGCGTCGGGGGGCTCCCGGCGGTGCGCGTCGCGTCCGCGGCGGCCACGGGCACCGTCGTGGTCATCGCGCGCCGCGGATCTCGAGCGTGCAGCACTTGGCGCCGCCGCCGCCCTTGAGCAGCTCGCTCGTGTCGACCGGGATCGGGTTCCAGCCGCGCTCGGTCAGTGCCGCGGCGAGGTCGACCGCGCCCGGGGCGACGACGACGTTCTTCCCGTCGCTCACCGCGTTGAGGCCCAGCGCCACGGCGTCGCGCTCGGTCGCCCGGATCGCGTCGGGGAACACGCGCTCGAGCAGCTCCCGCGACCGGTCCGAGAACGCCGGCGGGTAGTAGGCGACCTGGGGGTCCGCCGGGTCGCTCGACAGCACCGCGAGCGCGGTGTCGAGGTGGTAGTAGTGCGGGTCGACGAGCTCGAGCGAGACGACCTCGCGCCCGAACAGCCGGGCCGCCTCCTCGTGCGCCGACTGGTCGGTCCGGAAGCCGGTGCCCGCCAGGACGACGTCCCCGACGACGAGCAGGTCGCCCTCGCCCTCGTTGATCTCCGACGCCGTGTGCGTCACGTAGCCGCGGTCGGCGAACCACTTCTGGTACGCGGGCCCCTCGGGTCCACGCTCGGCGTACCGGAACCGCGCGGAGTACACGACTCCGTCGACGACGGTCGCGCCGTTCGCGGCGTAGACCATGTCCGGGAGGCCCTCGATCGGGTCGATCGTCTCCACGGTGTGCCCCAGGTCGAGGTACACGTCGCGCAGGGTGCGCCACTGGCGGACGGCGAGACCGGCGTCGGTGTGGCGCGTGACGTCCATCCACGGGTTGATCTCGTAGGAGACGGTGTAGTGCACGGGCTCGCACATGAGGAAGTGACGGGGGGTCGCGGTGCGCTCGGTCGTGGGGGTCGCGGGCGTGGCGGACATCGGGCTCCTCGGCGTCGGGTCAGCGCGGGGCTGGGGCGACGCGCCGGGCCGTGGGGGGTGGGCCCGGCGCGTCCGGAGGCCCGAGTGGTGCTCGGGCCGGGCACCCTTCGAGCGTACGAGCCGCCGGGGCGTCGACCCGGCACGCCGCGTTGCGCGTCCGGGTGCGGATCGTTGCGCCGTGCCGCGGTTCTGCGGTGATTCGTTGCGCGGCGGTCAGCGCAGCTCGCGCGCGATCCTCGCGAGCGCGAACCGCAGCATGAGCCCGAGCACGGGGGAGAGCACCGCGCCCGCGGGCACGGGCCCGGCGAGGACGACCCGCTCCGACCAGGTCACCCGTGCCCGCCGCGGGCCGGCGTCGGCCACGCGCACGGTGGAGTCGCCCAGCAGGACGGGCCCGAGCTTCGTGAACAGCGCCTCCCCGGCGCGGTCGGCCGTCGGCGGCTCGAACCGGTCGAGGCGCATGCGGTCGAGCAGCCCGGGGGCGCCCCGGCGGGCGAAGGGGCCCGACGTCGCCTCGAAGCGCGCGCCGAGCCGCAGGGGGCCGTCGGGCAGGTCGATCCGGGTCAGCGGGATCCACCGCTCGTGGTTGCGGCCCTCGAGCAGCAGGTCCCACGCGTCGGCGGCGCTCACCGGCAGGACGCGGGTCACGGTGACCTCGCGGCCGCGGGGCGTGCTGCTCACGGGCGGAGGTGCGCCGGGGGAGCGGGTCACGCGTCGAGCGCCCGGAGCATCCGCACGAGCGCGACCTGGCGGTAGGACGCGTCGAGCAGCTCGCGCACCTCGCCCCAGTCGACCGCCGGGTCGAGGCGCAGCGCGAGCCACCCGGCGGGGCCGAAGTACGGCGGCGAGAAGAACCGCTCGTCCTGCTCCAGCGCGGGCCGCTCCTCGGGGTCCGGCTTGAGGATCAGCGCGGGCTCGTCGGTCCCGCTCGACCCGTACACCGCGAAGATCTTCTTCCCCGCACGGAACGTCGGGCGGCCCCACGCCTCGACCTCGACGGACTCCGGGAAGCCCGCCGCGACGTCGCGGACGTGCGCCAGGAGCGGGTCGCCGTCGTCGTACATCCGGGGGTGCTCCATGCGTCCTCCTGGGGACCGGGGCGCGGTCGGCGTCCGGGGCCGGCGGCGCGGTGTCGAACCTGCTCACCCGCGCAGCCCAGGGTAGCGTCGGCCGCATGGAGAAGCGTGTGCTGGGCAGGACGGGACGGTCGGTCGGCGTGGTGGGGCTGGGCTGCTGGCAGCTCGGTGGTGACTGGGGTGACGTCGGGGACGACGACGCGCTCGCGGTGCTCGACGCCGCGGTCGCGGACGGCGTGACGTTCCTCGACACGGCCGACGTGTACGGCGACGGGCGCAGCGAGCGGCTCGTCGGGAAGTTCCTCCAGGCGCAGCGCGCCGCGGGCGCCGAGGTGCCGACCGTCGCGACGAAGATGGGCCGCCGGGCCGCGCCGCACGACGCCGACGCGTACACCCTCGACGCGTTCCGGGCCTGGAACGACCGCTCGCGCGAGAACCTCGGCGTCGACACCCTCGACCTCGTGCAGCTGCACTGCCCGCCGACCGAGGTCTACTCGCGTGACGCGGTGTACGACGCGCTCGACACCCTCGTCGAGGAGAAGCGCGTCGCCGCGTACGGCGTCTCGGTCGAGACGGTCGACGAGGCGCTCACGGCGATCGCCCGCCCGAACGTCGCGAGCGTCCAGATCATCCTCAACGTGTTCCGCCGCAAGCCGCTCGAGCGCGTGCTGCCCGCGGCGCTCGACGCCGGCGTCGGGATCATCGCGCGGGTCCCGCTCGCGAGCGGCCTGCTCTCCGGCAAGTACGACGCGAGCACGCAGTTCGCGGAGAACGACCACCGCACGTACAACCGGCAGGGCGAGGCGTTCGACGTCGGCGAGACGTTCGCGGGCGTCCCGTTCGAGGTCGGCGTCGCGGCGGCGCAGGAGGTCGCGGAGATCGGGCGCCGGGTCGCCCCCGACGCGACGACCGCGCAGCTCGCGCTGCGGTGGATCGTCGACCAGCCCGGCGTCTCGACCGTGATCCCGGGGGCCCGCAACGCCGAGCAGGCGCGCGCGAACGCCGCCGCCGCCGCGCTCGCACCGCTCGACGCGGACGCGCTCGCCGCGCTGGAGGACGTCTACGACCGGTCGGTGCGGGAGCACGTGCACGGCCGCTGGTGAACCGCACCGGACGATCGACGAGGGGCCGCACGCGGAGCACGTCGCGTGCGGCCCTCGTCGTGGGTGCCTCGTGGTGGGCGGCTCGGGGTGGGTGCCTCGGGGTGGGTGGCTCAGTCGACGACGGCCGTCGCCTCGATCTCGACGAGCGCGTCGGGGTCGGCGAGGGCGGCGACGAAGATGCCCGTGAGCGGCGCCTGCGGGGTGACGCCCAGCTTCTGGGCCGCCCGCGAGACGCCCTCGAAGAACTGGGGCATCTGCCCCGGGCGGGCGTCCGCGACGTAGACGGTGAGCTTCACGACGTCCGCGAACGTGGCGCCGGCGGCCGCGAGGGCCGTGCCGACGTTGAGGTAGCACTGCTCGACCTGCGCGGCGAGGTCGCCGACGCCGACGAGCGCACCGTCGGCGTCGCTCGCGAGCTGCCCGGCGACGAAGACGAGCCGCGACCCGGTCGCGACCGAGACCTGGTGGTAGAAGTCCGGCTTCGGCAGCCCGTCGGGGTTCTGCAGGGTCACGGCCATGGTCTCTCCTCGGGAGCGGCGGGGTCGGGACCGGTGCGACTCGACCACACAAAACATAGCATTGAAATGCTATGTAGTCTCGGATCGTGGCTCGCACCAAGGACCCCGCCGTCCGCACGCTCCTGCTCGAGCGCGCGGCCCGCATGCTCCGCGCCCGCGAGCCCGTCACGCTCCGGTCGCTCGTCGCCGGGACCGGCGTGTCGACGATGGCGGTCTACACCTACTTCGGCGGCATGGACGGGCTGTGGCAGGCGCTCCGGCAGGAGGGCTTCACGCGGCTCGAGGCCCGGTTCGCCACGACGGCGCCGTCCGCGGACCCCGTGCGCGACCTCGCGGCCCTCGTCGCGGGCTACCTGGCGCACGCGCTCGACCACCCGGACCTGTACCGGGTCATGTTCGACGCGAGCGTGGACCTCGAGGACCTGGCGGCGGCCGACGCGACGCTCGAGCACCTCGTGGAGGGCGTGCGGCGCGCACGTGACGCGGGCAGGTTCCGCCCCGACACCGACCCGCTCGCGCTCGCGATCCAGAGCTGGGCCCTCGGCCACGGGCTCGTGTCGCTCGTCGCCACCGGGCCGCTGCCCCGCGCCACACTCGACCACGGCGTCCCCATGCTCACCGCGCTGCTCGTGAGCGTCGGCGACGACCCCGCGCGGTGCCGTGCGTCGGTCGAGCAGGGATGGGCGGAGCTCGCGCGGGATCCCGGGCCGGGCGCCGAGCCCGCCGCACCGGGCACCGAGCCGGCCGCACCGGGCACCGAGCCCGCCGCACCGGGCGCCGATCGTGCCGGACGGGACGGCGAGCCGGCCGAGAGGTGACCGCCCCCCCCCGCCGAGCTCGCCGCCTCGCGCGTGCCTGGCCCGACCCCGGATCCGACGCGGGCGGTGTCAGCGCCCCAGGCGCCCCGGGCCCTGCGCCTCGATGACGCGCGGCGTCCCGCCGGTCTCCACGACCTCGACGACCTGCGGGAAGCGCGCGGGCGGCTCCCCGAACGCGAGCCGAGCACCCTCGATCACGGGCTTGCCGAGCGCGCGCGCACCGGCGATGCCGACGGCCGCGCCGATGCCGAACGGCAGGAGCCGGCCGAACAGGAGGCCGCCCTGCTTCGCGGCCTGGTGCCGGACGAGGCGCTTGGTCAGCGTCGAGTTGACCTTCTTCACGGTGCCCGACGGCATGCGGGTGAGCAGCGTCCGCGCGAAGTGCACGCCGCTGATGCCCGCCGCGTCGCCGACGATCTCGCCACCCTGCTCGCCGAGGACCGTCGCGAGCAGCAGGGCCCGGCGGCGGTCGGTGTCCTGCACGTCGATGCCGTGCACGCTCGCGACCCCCAGCGCGAACGCGGACGACGCCGCGAAGAAGGTCGCGACGTCGCTCGCGGTGAGCGTGAAGGCCACGCCCGTCCCGACGCCGGGGGCGGCGGCCGCGGCACCGACCGCACCGCCCGCACCCTGGATGATCAGGAGGTACTCCTTCTCGAGCATCCCGATGATCTGGGCCGGCGATGCCTCGGGGTTGCGCCGGCGCAGCGAGTCCACGTGCGCGTGGATGCGCTCGGACGGGATCGTCACGGCCCGGTCGAGCAGGCCGTCCGCGACGCTCTTGCGTCGCACGGTGCTCGGCTGCTCGAGCTTCGTGGTGTCGACCGCGTTGCCCGGGGGCGTGGCGTACCCGTTCTGGGCGGCCCAGTCGGTCGTCGTGACGTCCTTCGATCGGCGGCGCAGTCCCATCCGCTTCACCTCTCCTCGCGTCGTCCGTACCGGCAGGGGGTTCGCCGGGCGGGTTCCTCGGTACAGGATCGTGGTCGCGGGGCCGGTCCGCTCGCTCAGCGCTCGCCGGTGACGGTGAGGTCGACCGTGGCGCCGGCCTCGATCGTGCGCCCGACCGTGCAGTGCAGGTCGATCGCCCGGTGCACGACCGCGATGAGCCGCTCGCGCTGCGCGGGGTCGAGGGGGCTCAGGTCGACGACGAGCTCCTCGGTCAGCGCCGGGTAGCGGTCCTCCTCGGGGTCGCTCAGCCCCGAGACGCGCACGGTGACCTCGACGTCGTCCCCGAGGCGGTGCGCGAGCGCCGTGTCGGCGCTCATGCCGGAGCAGCCGGCGAGCGCGATCTTCAGCAGCTCGCCGGGGGTGAACACCGCGCCGGCCTCGGCCGGCCCGATCAGCACCTCCGCGCCGCGCGAGCTGCGGCCGGTGTACGTGCGGCGTCCCGTGCGCTCGACCCAGAGCTCGGCGGGCGGCGGGACCTCCGGCGTCGCGGGCAGGCTGGCTCCGGGCACGATCTCCGACGTCATCCCCGAATCCTCCCACGCACGCGCGGGGGTGGTGCGAGCACCGTCCGGCGCCGCGCTCGCCGGACAGTGGCCGATGCCGGGCGCGGGTGCCACGATGCAGGTCTCACGAGAGTCGGGGGGCGAGGTGAGCTGGGCACGTACCGACGTCGCACTGACCAGCCGTCCCCTCACGAACCGGCTGCTGTCCGTGCTGTTCGTCGCGGCCGGGCTCCTCCACCTGGGCGTCGGCGCCATCAACCCGCCGGAGCGCCGCCCGGCGCCGTGGCTCGCGGTCGGCCTCGTCTACCTCGTGCTCGGCCTGTGGCTCTACCGCACGCGGAACAGGAGCCGTGGCCCGTGGGCGGTCGCGGGACTCATCGCGTTGAACGTCGCCCTGGTGGTCCTGATGGCTGCCACGTCGCCCGTGGGCCCCGGCGCGCTGTCGGTGCTGCTGCTCTGGGACATCCCCTTCATCTGGTCCCTGTTCCGGTTGCGCCTGGCGCTGCCGGTCACGGCGCTCCAGGCGGCGCTCGGGGTGTGGATGATCCTGCGCGGCGCGTCGATGTCGGGGATCACGGCCACGCACCTCATCGTCGGTCCGGTGGCCGCGTTCGTCCTGACGGTCGGGGTCCTCGCGCTCTGCTCGCGCGTGCTGCTCAACGCGTTCGTGGCCATGCGGCGCACGTCCCTCGCGCTCGCGGCCGAGGCCGAGCACGCCGCGGTGCACGACCCCCTGACCGGCCTCGGCAACCGCGCGCTCTACACCGAGCGCCTGCCGCACGCGGTCGCCCGGGCGGTCCGGCGCGGCACGCACGTGTGCGTCATGGTCATCGACCTCGACCAGTTCAAGCTCGTCAACGACAGCCTCGGCCACCACGTGGGCGACGAGCTCCTGCGGGCCGTCGGCCGGCTGCTCGTGGGCGCGTTCCGGGCTCAGGACACCGTCGCGCGGCTCGGCGGCGACGAGTTCGTGGTCATCTGCGAGGACCTCGCGGCGCCCGAGGACGGCGTCGCCATCGCCCGTCACGTGCTGCGCTCGCTGCGGGAGCCGGTCGTCGTCGGCGGGCACGAGCTGTACGTCTCGGCGAGCATCGGCATGACGATGCTGCACGAGGTCGACGGCGGGCCCGAGGCGGCACTGCGGGACGCCGACGCGGCGATGTACCAGGCGAAGCGGCGCGGGCGCGGGCTCGTCGAGGTGTACGACGAGGCGCTCCGCGAGTCCGTGACGCGGCAGCTCAGCATGGAGAACGGTCTGCGCCGCGCGCTCGACGGTGCGCCCGGCCCGGCCGGGACGGACGAGCTGCGGACCGTCTACCAGCCCATCGTCGACCTGCGCAGCGGCGTGATCGTCGGCGCGGAGGCCCTCGCGCGCTGGAGCAGCCCCGAGCTCGGCGAGGTCAACCCCGAGGAGTTCATCCGGGTCGCCGAGAGCACCGGGCTCATCGTCCGGCTCGGCGAGCGCGTGCTCGACGACGCGCTCGAGGCGCTGCACACGTGGCGCGAGGTCCGTCCCGACATCACCGTCGCCGTCAACGTGTCCGCGCACGAGCTCCAGGGCAGCGACTACGCCGAGCGCGTCAGCGCGAGCGCCGACCGGCACCACGTCGCGCTCACGTTCCTCAGCCTCGAGATCACCGAGCACACCGCCCTCGCGCAGAGCGCCGTCACGGTCGGGAACATCGGGCGCCTGTCCGCGTACGGCGTGCGGTTCTCCCTGGACGACTTCGGCACGGGGTACTCCTCGCTCGCCGCGCTGCGGCTCCTGCCGCTCGCCGCCCTCAAGATCGACATCACCCTGCGAGACGACCCCCCGGTGCTCCGCGCGTGCCGTGACCTCGGGACCGCGCTCGGGCTGCGCGTCATCGCCGAGGGCGTCGAGACCGACGCGTCGCGCGAGCGGTTCTCCGACCTCGACTACGAGTACGCGCAGGGGTTCCTGTTCGGGCGGCCGATGACGGGGGAGGCGTTCGGGGCGCTGCTCGCGGCGGAGGTCGTGGGGCGCTGACGCCGGTCGGTGCAGCTTCGCTACGGTGTGCGCGGCCTCGCGGTGCGCGTCGCTCTGCTGCACGCCGGCGGGGGCCCGACGACCCACGACCCCATGGAGCCGACGATGACCCGACGCTCGCCCGGCCGCCCCGCACACGCCGCGCTGCTGGCCCTGCTCGCGGCAGGGTCCCTGGTCGCGTGCACCGCCCCTGAGCAGGAGCCTGCACCGACGTCCGCCCCGACCGCGTCGTCGGCCCCGCCTGCCCCGACCGCCTCCGCCACCGAGCCCGCCGCGCCGACCCCCAGGCCGGACGCCCTCACCTTCCACCCCGAGGGTCGCATCGACGACTTCCCGCCCAACGCGCCCGAGGCCGACGTCGTCGCGCACCTGACCCAGCGCCTGGGATCCGCCCCGGAGACGCTCGACGACGAGTACGCGTGCGACACCGCAGGGCAGTCGGGCCGTCTCCTGAAGTGGCCCGGGCTGCGGGTGTTCGTCCTCACGGCCGACCCCGAGGGTGGCGCGACCGACCCCTACGTCGGCGGATGGTCGCTCCACCGTGGGGAGGGCGGGGACCCGGCGTCCGCCACTGCGGAGGGTCTGCGGATCGGCGACCCGGAGGAGCGGGTCTCCGCGCTCTACCCCTCGGCGGTCAGCGGCGAACCGATGTCGGAGGGTGATCGGTGGTGGTACACGCGGGACGACGACGGGGGGTACACGGTGATCACGTCCGACGACGGCGCGGGGGCCGTGGTGGTCGCGATGGGGAGCGGGTTCCTCTGCACCGCGAGCTGACGACGGCGCTCACCAGGAGGGGACGGTGACCGGACCGCGGCGGTGACGGAGTCGATCGACTCGACGCTCTCGAGCTCAGTCGTCGATCGCCCGCGGGCCGGGTGACGCACCGTCCGCGTCGTCGGTCCCGCCCGTTCCCGATGACCGAGTGTCCGCACCCCGGACGAGCGCGTCCCGCTCCTCGTCAGGGAGCCGCATGGACCCGGCGAGGACTGCGGCCAGCGCCTCGACCTGCGCGTCGTCGGTCTCGGGGTGAAAGCTCCACCGGAGATCGACCGCCCGCGTGATGAGGTCGAGCTCGGCGCGCTTGCCCTCGCCACGCCCCGTCCTCACGCGGACGTACCGCACGTCGTCCGTCGGGATCTGCCGCCCGATCCGCCCCTCGCGACGGAACTCGCCGGCCCGCGACGTGAGGATCCGCCTGTCCGTGACCACGACCAGCGTCGCCCACTGCTCGGGGTCGATCCTGCTCACCACGTTCTGGCCGACGGACGCGACGAGGTCGGCCTCGTCGCGCTGGTGGCAGAAGGCGATGGACCGCAACGTCTCGTCCTGGTCGACGACCCAGCGCAGTGCGCGCAGGTAGGGATCGAGGTCGAGGTCCTTGAGCGAGCAGAGGATCGTGGGAGGGCTCAGCACCGGCGGCGGCGGCCTGAGGGCGTCCGCGAGCGGCTCGATCGTCTTGAGCATCTCGGTGCTCACGAGGCGGGCGGCGCGGTGGTCCTTGCCCTTGCGGCTCAGCGGGATCTTCGAGGGCCCGGTCAGCTCGGCGATCAGCCGCAGCTCCCGCGTGACGGCATCGACCAGCCGCGTCGCCTCCGCGAGCGCTGGTTCCAGCTCCTGGCGCGTGTCGCGGACGATGAGGTCGACGAGCCTCGCCTCGTCGGCGTCGTCGGGCCCCGCGGTCCGCGCCTTACCGGCGTGCAGGGCCTTGTACCCGGTCCACGCCTTCAATGAGGACATCAGTGCGTGGGAGTCGAAGGCGATCGTCTCGGCGTTCGCCTCCAGGTACTCGCGGCGGGCCCGGGCCTGCGGTTGGTCGATCTTCCCGAGGTGGCTGCCGACATGACGGCGGTAGAGGTCGACCTGCTTGCGCAGAGCGGCCTCGTTCCCGGAGACCGTGTCCCACAGCGAGGCCGGGACCGACTCGATCTCCCGTGCCTGGGCGAGCGCGCGGTCGATCGCGGCCACGTGTCCGCTCAGCTCGGCCCACTGCTCCCTGAGGACGGTTCCGAGCGTCTGCGTCGTCAGGGCGACGTTCGTGCGGACCAGGCCGGTGATCTGGTTCAGCTGCATCTGCAGCGCGACCATCGCGACGGCCGGGCCGATCGCGGCGGCCGCCGATGCCACGCTCACGGCGGCGACCGGGATGAAGCGTGCCTGCGCGACGAGCTTGCCGTTCATCCACACGGAGCCCAGGTTCGCGCCGTCCTTGACCGCCAGGACGGCGCCGTTGCTCAGCAGCGCCTGCGTCGTGGAACCGACCCGGTAGAGCCCTCGGGCGCTGGACGCCGCGCTCGCGATGCTGCCGGCCACCCCGGCCGTGCTGCCCACGATCGAGCCGAGAGTCGCGGCCAGCTGGCGGCGGTCCGACGCGGGGACGACCCCGAAGTCGACGAGGTCGAGCAGGAGGCTCTCGGGAAGGTCGCCGAAGACGACGGCGACCCCGGGGAGCACCTCGACGAGAGCAGCCGACGGGCCCTCGTCCTGCGCGCCGGGCGCGGGGTCCGCACGACCGTCGTCGTGCGTCTCCCGGGCGTCGCGGTCGTCGACGTCAGGTGCCGCGTGCGCTGGGCCGTCCATGGCGGTTCCTCCCACGAGAGGGCCCGGGAGTGCTGTGTCACGGGCGCTGCCGGCGGAGTCTACGGCTCGACGCCGGTGCTCCGAGGAGGTTCGGCTCGGCGGGACGGCGCAGCACGGGTCGGTCCCGCACCGCGGAGGTCCGGTCGAGTGAGAAGGTCGAGACCCGGATGTGCTTCGGCGCCGGGATGAGGTCCCCGACGAGGTCGTCCACCGCCCGCACGGGCGCCGGGTTCGACGACGCGATGGCAGGGAGGTCTTCGGTGACGTTCTCGATCCTGGCGCGGGACGACCGGACGGGCGCGGTCGGGGTCGCGACCGCGAGCTTCGTCCTGGCGGTAGGGGCCCGTGTCCCGATCGTCGTGCCGGGCGCCGGCGCCGCCGTGGTCCAGGGCGGGGCACCACAGAGCCTCCGGTCGACGATCCGGCGTCGTCTCGAGCAGCTCGTCCCGGCTCACGAGCTCGTCGACAGCCTGGTGGCCACCGGCCTCCCGGCGGACTCGCAGATCGCAGTCGTCGACGCACGCGGCCGCACAGCGAGCCATTCCGGCGCCGACCTCGAGCCGCACGTCGGAGCCGTGCACGGCGTCGGGGTGTGCGCGGTGGCGAACCTGATGGCGCGCGAGCACGTCCCGGAGGCGAGCGTCGCGGCGTTTGTGGACAGCATGGCGCGAGGGCCGCTGGCAGCCGCGCTCCTCGACGCGCTGACCCGCGCGGACGAGCTCGGCGGAGACGTGCGCGGGAAGATGTCGGCTGCCCTGCTGGTCGCAGAGCCCGACGACCTCCAGGACCTGCGCCTGGACCAGGACCCGGCGCCGACCGAGAAGCTGAGGTCGCTGCACCGCGCGCACCAGGCCCACGCGGTGCTGGCCCGGACCTTGCGGGAGCACGGCTCCTACGAGGACCTCGTGGACGTCGGGGAGGCGCTCCGCATGGCGCCGGACGACCCGGTCTGTCTCGGAGCCCAGGTCCTGGCGCTGCTGCGCGCAGGCCGGGTCGACGAGGCCGTCGCCCCGGCGCGCGTGCTCGTGCGCCTCGAACCCGCCACGATCGGGCGTCTTCGCCGCTCGGCCGAGAACGGGTCCCTGGATGAGGCCGCGACGGAACGGCTGATCGACCGCGTCAGCACGTCGGCCCGGAGGCGAGGATGACGACGTCGCCACCCGCCGACGAGCTGCGCGCGGCGTACGGGACGCCGGCCTGCGGGCGGAGCGGAGCGAGGTGAGCCGGTAGGCTCGTCGGCGTCCCGCCGCGGCAGTCCGTGCGACGGCGACCCCCGCGCCTGTAGCTCAGGGGATAGAGCACCGCTCTCCTAAAGCGGGTGTCGGCAGTTCGAATCTGCCCAGGCGCACCGACGGTGCAGCGCCGAGTGATGTGCTCGGGTCGGCCGGAGCGTCACCCCGCCGGGGCCGCGTCGTCACCGACCGTCCGCCACCTGTCTCACGGTGCGGATAGTCTGTCGGGGTACGTGGACAACCCAGCGGTCGACGCCGGTCGGCTTGCCCCGGACGAACGAACGACTCCCGCACCGACCCCGTCGAGCGCAGGTGGTCGTCGCCCGCGAGCCGGAGCGTCGTGACGACGCCCGGACCGCCGCCGCCGGCCGCATCCTGCGGACCTGCGTCGCGCACCCGACGTGCGCGTGCGGTCAGTCCCGCGGCGGAGCAGGAGCCCGAGCTGCCCCGGCACGACCGGGCGGCGCGGCACCCTGCGTCGGCGATCGGTCGTCGTGCAGTGCAGTGCAGTGCGGTGCAGTCACCTGCACTGCGGACGCTTGAAGGAGGACATGTGGCCCGAGCAGGCCAGCGCCGGTCCAGTCGTGCGCGCCCGGAGCCCGCCGCCACCCAGCGTCGCCGCGGCGCCCAGCGCCCCACCGAGGAGGGGCTGATCCCGGTCCTCGCCGGGGTCGCCCGTGAGGTCGACAGCGCCGTGCAGCGGCCGCCGACCCGTCCCACGATCCGCACGAAGTTCCAGGTCGTGGCGCTGCTGGTGCGGGAGGAGCGAGCGCGCGTCAAGGCCGACACGGCCCTGACCGAGGCGAAGCGGACCCAGGAGCTCAAGCGGCTCGACGGGGTCGCGACGATGCTCGCGAAGACCGCCGCCCGCGACACGTCGCTGCTCGCGCTGCTCGCCGAGGACGCCAAGGTGACCGACGCGGCGCGCGCGTTCAAGGCGACGGTCCTGCGCGCCGGCGGGATCGAGCCGCCCGAGGAGCCGGAGCCCGTCGCACCCCCCGCGCCGACACCGGGTGCCGAGAACCGCGTCGTCCCCCGCTCCGTCATCTCGCGTCAGCTCGCGAACCCGTTCCTCGCCCCCGACTTCGAGGCCGCGGCGCAGCGGACGGCGGCCCGTCCCCGGCGGCTGGCCGGCTGGGAGCTGCTCGAGCCGCTGTTCCGGTCGTTCGCGGAGGCCGCCCCCGGTGCGCCGGCGTGCATGCCGCTGCCCGAGCCCCGCGCCGTGCGGGTCCCGCTGGGCCGGGAGCTCATGCCGCACCAGGCGCAGGTCGTCGCTGCGACCGCCCGCGGCCACCGCACGTTCCTGCTCGCCGACGAGCCCGGGCTCGGCAAGACCGCGCAGGCGCTGCTCGCCGCGCAGGCCGCGGACGCGTTCCCGCTGCTCGTCGTGGTCCCCAACGTCGTCAAGACGAACTGGGCGCACGAGGTGGGCATGTGGATGCCGCACCGCCGGGCCACGGTCGTGCACGGCGACGGCGAGCAGGTCGACGGCTTCGCGGACGTCGTGATCGTGAACTACGAGCTCCTGGACCGGCACGTCGGCTGGCTCGGCGACCTGGGCTTCCGCGGGATGGTCGTCGACGAGGCGCACTTCATCAAGAACAAGACCTCGCAGCGCTCGCGGCACGTGCTGGCGCTCTCGGAGCGGATCCGGGAGCGCGTCGCGCGCCCGCTGCTCATGGCGCTCACCGGGACGCCGCTGATCAACGACATCGAGGACTTCCGGGCGATCTGGCAGCTGCTCGGCTGGATCGACGACAAGCAGCCGCTCGGTGCGCTGATGACGGCGCTCGAGGAGACCGGGCTGACGCCGGCCGACCCCGGGTTCTACGCGGAGGCGCGGGCCAGCGTGATCGAGATGGGCATCGTGCGCCGGCGCAAGGCCGACGTGGTGGCCGACATCCCGGCGCGCCGGGTCGCGGACCTGCCCGTCGAGCTCGACGGCGCGGTCGGCCGCTCGATCCGCGCCGCGGAGGCCGCGCTGTCCCGCCGGCTGGTCGAGCGCTACCGGTCGGTCGTCGAGTCGCGCGCGGCGGAGGGCGTCCCCGACGGGATCGACCTCGAGCTTGCGCGCCGCGTGGCGGCGACCGAGCTCAAGGACTCGAGCTCGAAGGCGGGCGGCGAGAACGTCTTCACGATGGTCCGCCGGATCGGCCAGGCGAAGGCCGGGCTGGCCGCCGACTACGCCGCGCAGCTCGCGCGCAACGTCGGCAAGGTCGTGTTCTTCGCCAAGCACGTCGACGTCATGGACCAGGCCGAGCAGACGTTCGCGGACCGCGGCATCCGGTACGCGTCGATCCGCGGGGACCAGACGCCGCGGGTGCGCGCGAAGAACATCAAGGCGTTCGTCGAGGACCCCGAGGTGCAGATCGTCGTGTGCTCGCTGACGGCCGCGGGCGTCGGGCTGAACCTCCAGGTCGCGTCGAACCTCGTGCTCGCGGAGCTGTCCTGGACGGACGCCGAGCAGACGCAGGCGATCGACCGGATCCACCGCATCGGCCAGACGGAGCCGGTCACCGCGTGGCGGATCATCGCCGCCCAGACGATCGACGCGAAGATCGCGGAGCTCATCGACAGCAAGTCGGGGCTCGCGGCGCGGGCGCTCGACGGCGCGGGGGAGGACGACGGCTCGTCGTCCACGGACGTGCAGCTCGAGGCCCTGGTCGCGCTGCTCACGGACGCGCTCGAGGGGGAGGGCCTGGGCTGAGGCCCGGCCGGAGCGCGCCGGCGACCGACGCCGGCGCGCTCGTCGGATAACAGAAAACCGTCCACACCTTCGGGCGATGGCGACTTACTGACCTGTATGTCAGGCTCGCTTACTAATTGCCCGACGGCGCCGTCCGCTCCGGACACGTCGCCGCGTCTGGGCGCGCAGAGCCGCGCGCCCGCTCCCGCGTGCTGGACGGCGCGCGGGCCCACCAGGGGGCGAAGGGAAAGACGATGCATCAACTTCGGAAGTGGCTCACCGCGCTGGTCGCGGGGGCCGTCTGCGTCATGGGGGCCGCCACGCCGGCCGCCGCGCTCGGGCCGGACCGGCTGCCGATCACGGTCGCGAACCAGTCCGGGCGGGGCGAGCAGGTGTTCGTGCACGTGCTCGGCACCAACCTCGCGACCGGCAAGCTCGGCTGGGTCGACGGCGGCGGTACGTTCCGCGCCTGGCCCGCCGGCAGCAACCCGCCCTCGCCCGCGCCGGACAGCGCGATCGCCGGACCCGCCAACGGCGGCGCGGTCACCGTGCAGGTGCCGCGCGGCTTCTCGGGCCGCATCTACTTCTCGTTCGGTCAGAAGCTGCCGTTCTCGCTCACGCCGGGCGGCGTCGTGCAGCCCGCGCCCTGGGCCGCGGGCGACCCCACGCGGGACATGCTGTTCGACTGGAGCGAGCTCACCTACAACGACTCCGGGCTGTGGCTCAACAGCTCGCAGGTCGACATGTTCGCCGTCCCGCACTCCGTGAGCGTCACGGGCGCCTCGGGGGCCACGCGTACGACGGGCAAGCTCGTCCCCAACGGCCGCCAGCAGATCATCGACGCGCTCCGCGCCGACCCCGCGTTCGCGCGCAGCGTCGTCACGGGCTCGGACGGCACCGTCCTGCGCGTGCTCGCCCCCGGCAAGGCGGCGGGCGCCGGCCTGCTCAGCGCGACGTACCTCGACGGGTACATCGCGTCGGCGTGGAGCGCCTACACGTCGCGCACCCTCACGGTGCAGCCGTTCGGCGACCGGCCCGAGGTCCGCTACACGGGCCGCACGTCCGGCACCACGCTGCGCTTCACCGACACGTCGGGGCGTGAGGTCGCCGTGTTCCCGCGGCCGTCGTCCTCGGACGTCTGGGGCTGCGACGGGGCGCTGCACGCGCCGAACGACCAGGTCGTCGGGCCGATCGCCCGCACGCTGTGCGCCGCGCTGTTCCGCGGGACGCTCGGTGCGAGCTCGACCGAGCCCGTCCTCGACGCCGGCCAGTTCTACCGCTCGACGCCGCCCAACCTGTACGGGCGCGTCATCCACGCCGCGATGACCGACGGCCGCGCGTACGCGTTCGCGTTCGACGACGTCGGCGCGTTCGAGTCGCTCGTGCACGACGGCGACCCGCGCAGCGCCCGCATCGACCTGACGCCGTTCGGCGCGGGCGGCAGCGGCGGCGGCGGTGGCGGTGCGACGACCGGGACCGGCGCCGTGAAGGCCGGCGTCGCGGGCAAGTGCCTCGACGTCTCGAGCGCCAACAGCGCCAACGGCACCGCGGTGCAGCTCTGGGAGTGCAACGGCACGAACGCCCAACGCTGGACGCTCGGCACGGACGGCACGCTGCGCGCCCTCGGCAAGTGCCTCGACATCGTGGACCGAGGCACGGTCAACGGCGCCAAGGTCCAGCTCTGGGACTGCAACCCGGGCCAGTCGAACCAGACCTGGGTGCGGGACGGCAGCTCGTACCGCAACCCCGCGTCGGGCAAGTGCCTCGACAACCCGTCGAACGGGAGCGCGAACGGCAGCCGGACCCAGATCTGGACCTGCTACAACAACGACGCCCAGCGCTGGTCGGTCCCGGGCGCCTGACCCGGACCGACCGACCCGGCGGCAGCGTCGTCGGGCACGACCGCCGGCCCTGACCTCGGGCCGGTGCCACGCCAGGAGGACGCGGCGGTCGCACCTGCGACCGCCGCGTCCTGTGCGTCCGGCCTGCGGAACCAGGCGGCGGCTCACCGCTCCGGCACCGGCCACCGCCCGAGGCGCTCCCGCCTCCCGGCCCACGGCGCACACCCGGGTGCGTCCCTTCCCGCGTGCGCGACAATGACCGCACCACCATGGGGGGTGCGCATGGAGCTGGGCCTGTATCTCGCGGCGGCCGTGGCCGGCGGCCTGCTCGCGACCGCGGTGCGCCTCCCGCCGCTCGTCGGCTACCTGGTCGCCGGGTTCGCGCTCGGCGCCGCGGGTGCGCCCGTGCCCCAGGGGCTCGACGAGGTGGCGCAGCTCGGCGTCGTGCTCCTGCTGTTCGCGATCGGGCTGAAGTTCGACGCGCGGACCCTGCTGCGCCGCGAGATCTGGCTCACCACGAGCGTCCACATCGTGCTGTCGACGGCCGTGACGATCGGCTTCCTGGGACTGCTCGCGCTCGTCGGCCCCGCGCTCGTGGCGGACGAGCCGCTCGGCGGGCTCGCGCTCGTCGGCTTCGCGCTGTCCTTCTCCTCGACCGTGTTCGTCGTCAAGGTGCTCGAGGACCGCTCCGACACGACGTCGCTGTACGGGCGCATCGCGGTGGGCCTGCTCGTGATGCAGGACGTCGTGGCCGTCGTGTTCATGTCGCTCTCGGGCGGCGAGGTGCCGAGCCCGTGGGCCCTCGCGCTCGTGCTCGTCGTGCCCGCCGCGTGGCCGCTGCACCGGATCTGGGACCACATCGGCCACGGCGAGCTGCAGGCGCTGTTCGGGGTGACCGTCGCCGTCGCGATGGGCTGGGGGCTCTTCGAGGCGGCGGGGGTGCACGGCGAGCTCGGGGCGCTGGTCATGGGCGTGCTCCTCGCGAAGCACCCCGGCGCGTCGGAGCTGTCGCGGTCGCTCATGACGTTCAAGGACCTCATGCTCGTCGCGTTCTTCCTGCAGATCGGGCTGCACGGGCGGCCGGGGGTCACCGAGCTGCTGCTCGCCGTCGCGCTGCTCGCGGTGCTGCCCCTGCAGGTCGCGTTCTACGCGGTCCTGCTGTGGGCCATGCGCCTGCGGCGGCGCACCGCGTTCCTCACCGGGCTCGTGCTGGCGAACTTCTCGGAGTTCGGCATCATCGTCGCGGTCGTCGGCGCCTCGGGCGGCCTGCTCGACGACCGGTGGGTCGTCGTCGTCTCGCTCGCCGTCGCGATCAGCTTCGCGGTGTCCGCCCTCGTCAACCGCCGCGGCGTCGAGCTCGCGAGCCGGATGGTCCGGCTGCTGCCGCACCACAGCACCAACGAGCTGCACCCCGACGACCGCCTCGTCGACGTCGGGCACTCCGACGCCCTCGTGCTCGGGCTCGGCCGGATCGGCGCGGCGACGTACGAGCAGCTGCGCGACGGGTACGGGCTGTCGGTCGTCGGCGTCGAGCACGACCCGGCGCGGGTCACCGAGCTCTCGGCCCGGGGCTTCGACGTGCTGCGCGCCGACGCCACCGACCTCGAGTTCTGGGGACGCGTGCGGCGCGCGGGCCGGGTCCGCATGGTCGTGCTGGCGATGCCGTTCCACAAGGCCAACCTCATCGCGCTGGCCCGGCTCCAGAAGGCCGGCTTCACCGGCAAGGTCGCCGCCGTCGCGCGGTACGACGACGACGTCGACGAGCTGCGCCGGCACGGGGCGGACGCCGTCTTCCACCTCTACGGCTCCGCGGGCACCGCGCTCGCCGACCACGCCGCCGAGGTGCTGCTGCACCGCGACGTGGCGCGCGCGCACGACCCCGAGGTGCTGCGGGTGCCGGACCCCGACGTCGAGGTGCCCGGGGCCGCCCCGGAGGCCGCACCGAAGGTCGCCGACTGAGCCGGTGCCGCCGCGCGCCGCCGACCGGGCCGCCCGGCGCCGGACGGGCGCGCCGCCGCGCCCGACGGGTGGCACGCTAGGCCCCCACGGCACCACGAACGAGGGAGACCCCCATGCCCGGCGGTTTGGCTGCACTGCTCGACGACATCGCGGCGCTCGCGAAGCTCGCGGCGGCGTCGGTGGACGACGTCACGGCGGCGGCGGGCCGGGCCAGCGCGAAGGCGGCGGGCGTCGTGATCGACGACACCGCGGTCACGCCCCGCTACGTCAGCGGCTTCACGCCCGACCGCGAGCTCCCCATGATCCGCCGCATCGCGATCGGCTCGCTGCGCAACAAGCTCCTGTTCATCCTGCCCGCGGCCCTGCTGCTCAGTCAGTTCCTGCCGTGGTTGCTGACGCCGATCCTCATGGTCGGCGGCACCTACCTGGCGTTCGAGGGCGCGGAGAAGATCTGGGAGCTCGTCAGCGGGCACGGCAAGCACCAGGACGAGGCGCCCGCCGTCGTCCAGGGCCCGGACACCGAGAAGAAGATGACCGCCGGCGCGATCCGCACGGACTTCATCCTCTCGGCCGAGATCATGGTCATCGCGCTCAACGAGGTCGCCGACGAGCCGCTCGTGTCCCGCGCGCTCATCCTCATCGTCGTCGCGCTCGCGATCACCGTGATGGTCTACGGGGTCGTCGCGCTCATCGTGAAGATGGACGACATCGGGCTCAAGCTCGCCCAGAACAAGAGCGGCGGCGTCGCGTCGTTCGGCCGGTTCCTCGTGCAGGCCATGCCGAAGGTGCTCGCGGTGCTCTCGACGGTCGGGATCGTCGCGATGCTCTGGGTCGGCGGGCACATCCTGCTGGTCGGGGTCGACGAGCTCGGCTGGCACGGGCTGTACGACCTCGTGCACCACGCCGAGGAGGCCGTCCACCATGTCGGCGGCATCGGCGGGTTCCTCGCGTGGCTCGTCAACACGCTCGCGTCGGCGCTCATCGGGCTCGTCGTCGGGGCCGTCGTCGTCGCGATCATGCACGTCATCCCGCGCAAGAAGCACGCGGGCGCCGCGCACTGACGGTCCACCGGGCGGCGGTCCGCGATCCGCCGCCCGGGCCCGCCGGGGCCGCCCACGCGGCCCGGCTGCGTCACACGGCGCTCAAGTCCCCGTCCCGACACGTCGACAGGCACGTATGGGCTTCTTCCGACGGAACCGCGACCGCACCCCCGCACAGCCGCAGGCCCCCGCGGCCCTGCCCCAGCCGCGCGAGCTCGAGCCGGTGGACGTCGCGTGGTTCGCCGGCGTGCGGGCCTCGTTCCCGGGCGGTGCGTCGGCGATCGACCCCGAGGCGCTCGGCCGCCGCTACGACGACGCTCTGGACGCGTGGGCGGCCGGGGGTGGGACCGCCGACCCGAGCCCCGCGGTCGACGGTCTCGGCGTCGCGCTCGGTGACGCGGTCCTCGCGCGCGTGCCCGGCGGGCGGTGGGCGGTCGCCGCGGACGAGCACGGCCGCGAGCCGGCCCTCGTGCTGCCCGCGCCCTTGAACCTCACGCTCTTCCCGCGCGCCGCCGTCGCGAGGCGCTGGGCCGCCGGTGAGCGCGGCTGGGTCGTCGACTTCGTCGGCGGCGTCGCCGGCCGGCTGACCGACCTCTCGACCGAGGCGTCCCCCGAGGTCGAGGCGCTCGCCTCGTTCGCGCTCGCGCACGCCGTGCACTCGATCGTCCCCGAGGGTGGTCCGCTCGTCCCGTTCTGCCTGCTCGAGGACGCGGACGGCGGGCGCTCGCTCCACCGGTTCGTCGGCGAGCTCGGCGAGTCCGTCGAGCGCGCCCGCGACCACGTCCGGGCGTCGGGTGCGGTGCGGGCCGCGGTCGCGTGGGACGGGTACCTCACGGCGGACGGGTCCCGGACGGACGCACTCTTCGTCGAGGCGTCCGACGCCGGGCGGGCCAGCGTCCTCCGCGCCCAGCGGTACGCGCCCGTGCCTGGCCGCACGGCGCCCGTCGGCGAGCCGGTCACGCTCGAGCGGGGCGCGTCGCTGCTCTGAGCGGTCGCCCGGAGCCGGTGCCCCTGTCCGCCGGAGGGCGTTGACACCACGCACCGGCAGGCGGACCGTGGGAGGACGAAGGGGGTGCACCGATGCGCCGTCGACTCTCCGCCGTCCTCGCCACGCTCCTGCTCCTGATGGGCGGCCAGCTGCTCGTCGCCCCCGGCGCCGTGGCCCACCCGTACTGCGGCCAGGTCTGGGGGTCCCAGGCCCGGTCGGCCGGCGACATGTCGGCCGGGACGCTCGTGGACGTGCGGGCCGGCCGGCACGCGTGCTTCGACCGGCTCGTGCTCGACGTCGACGCGCCGCTCACCGGGTGGTCGGTGCGTTACGTCGACGAGCTCGTGCAGGACGGCAGCGGCGCCGTCGTCCCCGTGCGCGGCAACGCGCGGCTCGAGGTCGTGGCGCGGGTGCCGGCGCTCGCGACGGACGCCTGGTTCGTCGGCCCCGGCACGCTCGTCGACACGACGTCCTACCGGACGTTCCGGCACGTCGCATGGGTCGGGAGCTACGAGGGCACCACCACGATCGGGCTCGGGGTGCGGGCCCGGCTCCCGTTCCGGGCGTTCGTGCTGCCCGGGCCGGGCGAGGGCTCGCGGCTCGTGGTCGACGTCGGGCACCGGTGGTGCGCCGAGGGGCACCGGGTCTGCTGAGCGCCAGGCGTCCGCCGCGGGGTGCGACGCAGCGCTGCACGCGGCGCGGAGTCGGTGGCAGCGTCTAGCCTGGCGCGAGACCCCCGACGGAAGGACCGCGCATGGCGCTGATCGGAGCACACGTCCGGGACGACGACCCCGTCGCCGCTGCCGGGGAGGTCGAGGCGGAGGCCGTCCAGTTCTTCCTCGCCAACCCCCAGGGCTGGAAGAAGCCGGTGCCGCGCGACGACGCCGACGCCCTCACCCGCTCCGACCTACGCCTCTACGCGCACGCGCCGTACCTGGTCAACGTCGCGTCGACCAACAACAAGATCCGCATCCCGAGCCGCAAGATGATCGCCGACCACGCCGCCGCCGCGTCGGTCCTCGGGGTCAGCGGGCTGATCGTGCACGGCGGGCACGTCGCCGACGGGGACGACATCGCGGTCGGCGTCGACAACTGGCGCAAGACGTTCGAGCGCGCGACGTTCCCCGTCCCGGTCCTCGTCGAGAACACGGCCGGCGGCGAGAACGCGTGCGCGCGGACGCTCGACCGCCTGGCGATGCTGTGGGACGCGATCGGCGAGTACGAGGTGGGCTTCTGCCTCGACACCTGCCACGCGTGGGCCGCGGGGGAGGACCTCGAGACGATCGTCGAGCGCGTCCTGGCGATCACCGGGCGCATCGACCTCGTGCACGCGAACAGCTCGCGCGACCCCGCGGGGTCGAGCCGCGACCGGCACGCCAACTTCGCGACCGGCACCATCCCGCCCGAGCTCATCGCGCACGTCGTCCGGGAGGCCGGGTGCGACGCGGTCGTCGAGACCCCGGCGGAGCGGCAGGCGGAGGACATCGCGTTCCTGCGGGCGGCGCTCGCGGGCTGACCGGCGGTGAGCCGCGGAGCGGTCGCTCAGAGGTCGTGCTCCGCGAGCTCGCGGAACTCGTCGGGCACCGCGGCCCCGCGCCCGAGGACGGCCGGCAGGTAGCCGACCGCGTCGCCGCCGAACCGCGTCCGGATCCGGTCCATCGAGCCGTCGACGGCCCGCCGCGCCGAGCCCGTCGGGGACCCCGGTCGCCACGGGTCCTCCGGGCGCAGGTCGAGCTCGGGCTGGACGACCAGCTGGTCGACGACGTTCGACACCGAGATGCCGAGCAGCGTGATCTCGGTGCCGGGCGGGGCGTCGTGGATCGCGGACCACGTGAGGTGCTCGGCGACCTCGGTGAGCGTGAGCGTGCTCGCCACGGGCTGCGAGAGCGTGCGGGAGCGCGTCACGGACGTCATGCCGGCGAACCGCACGCGCACCGTGACCGTGCGCCCGGCACGGTCCTTGGCGCGCAGGCGGCGCGAGACCCGGTCCGCGAGGTGCGCGAGCACGGCCCGGACGTCCTCGACCTCGGGCGTGCGCCGGCCCAGGGCCGACTGCGCGCCGACCGAGCGGGCGCGCCGGTCGGTCACGACGCGGCGCGGGTCCTCGTCGTGCGCCATCGCGCTCAGCTTGTGGCCGACGGCGTGCCCGAGGAGGTGCTCGACCGCGGACGACGGGGTCTCGGCGAGCTGGCCGATCGTGCGGATCCCGCGCTCGGCGAGGCGCTGCTCGTGCACGGGCCCGACGCCCCAGATGAGCCCGACGGGCAGCGGGTCGAGGAACTCGCGCTCGGTGCCGGGTTGCACGACGACGAGCCCGTCGGGCTTCGCGACCTGCGACGCGATCTTCGCGAGGTGCTTCGTCCGCGCCGCACCTACCGAGATGGGCAGCCCGATGTCGCTGCGCACGCGTTCGCGGATCAGGGTGGCGATCGCCTCGGGTGGGCCGAACAGGTGCGTCGCGCCGGACACGTCGAGGAACGCCTCGTCGATCGAGATGCGCTCGACGAGGGGCGTGACGTCGCGCAGCACCTCCATCACGGCGTCGCCAAGCTGCTGGTACTCCCCGAAGTGCCCGCGCACGAAGGTCAGCGCCGGGCACAGCCTCGCCGCCCGCCAGCCCGGCATGCCGCCCTGCACCCCGAAGGCCTTGGCCTCGTAGGACGCGGCGAGCACGACGCCCCCGTTCGGTCCGCCGCCCACGGCGATCGGGCGGCCGCGCAGGGCGGGGTCGAGCAGCTGTTCGACCGACGCGTAGAACGCGTCGAGATCAGCGTGCAGGATCGTCGCGCCGCCGGCGGGCATGCTCCTACGGTACTCGAACAGGTGTTCGAAGACGAGGGGCTGGTCCGGGTGATCCCCGCCGTAGCCCTGGCGGGTGCCGGGTCCCGTCGCGCCTCGGGTCCCGCTGTTCCAGGCTGCCCGCGAGGGAAGGCGGCGCGACGCCGGCCGCGGCCCGCGCTGAGGAGCGGAGGCCACGGCCGGCGGTGCGGGCGACCGTCAGTCGCCGACGTTGCCCTCGTCGATCCGGACGACCTTCGAGTCCGTGACCGCCATCAGGTCGAGGTCGTCGTCGCCGCGCGCGTAGTAGACGCGGGCGCTGACGCCGATCTCCCGGTACGTCGAGCTCACGAGGCCGCGGCCCTCGTCGAACGTGAGCTCGGGTGCCGGGACGGAGTTCGTCACGGTGATCTCGCCCGGGAGCGACCGCGTCGCGAAGTCGACCGTGAAGTCGGGCGGGATCGAGAACGTGCTCTCGCCGACGGGGGAGGAGTCGTCGCTGAAGCCCTTGAACCACGAGACCGTGACGCGGTTCGTCTGCTTCGACTGGTTGGTGACCGAGACGACCGTGGCGGAGCGGACGCGGCCGCCCGTCTGGGAGTTCATGTAGGTCACGAGGTAGCGCGGGCCACCCCGGACGAGGATGCCGGTGAGGTCCTCCAGGTGACCGAGCTCGATCACCTGCTGGAGCCTGCGGGCGGCGCGTCCCTCGGTCGGGGCGTGCGGACCCTTGATGTTCAGCTCGTTCGCCATCTGTCCTGCTCCTTCGGGTGCGGCCCGGAGGAGGTCTCACCCGGCGAGGGCCGCTGTGCCGGGTGGGCCGGCGAGCGGGCTCGTGTGCTCCGCGCGCTGCCTGGACCGACGGGCGAGCGGCGCCGGTGATACCCGGGCGCGCCCGGTTCGTCCAGTTTTCATCCGCGCCCCCCGACCGCCCCCGCTTCATCCGCGGCGAGGGTGCACTCGGTGCAGCGTTGCACCTAGTGTAGGAACGTGACCGAGCCGTCGACCGACCGCCGCGTCGCGCTCAAGGCGCGGCACCGGCAGGCCATCGTCGACGCCGCGGCCGCGCTCATCGCGGAGACCGGCGGGCTCCGGTTCACGATCGACGACCTCGCCCGGCGCGCCGACGTCTCGCGCCGCACGGTCTTCAACCACTTCGCGTCGGTCGACGACATCGTCGCCGAGGTGTTCGGGGACGTCATCGGCACCCTCGTGGCGAGCTACGAGCGGGAGAGCGCGGCGTCGCCCGCCGCGCCCGGGACGGACGTCGACGGCCGCGCCGTGGTGTTCGGCGAGCTCGACCGCGCCGTCCGCTCGACCGACCTCGTCGCGCCGATGGCTTTCCTCACGCAGTCGCTGCGCTCGCACGACGAGCACTCCCCGGCGATCGCGACCGTGCTCCTCCGCGTCCTCGACGCAGCGCGCGGCCGCCTCGCCGCCGCGGTCCTCGCACGGCACCCCCGCGCGGACGTGCTCGACGTGCACCTGCTGGTCAACGCGGTCGTCTCCGGCGTCCTCGTCCTGCACCGGCACTGGGACGCGGCGACCGGAGCGGTCGACGACGAGCCCTCGCGTGCCGTCTGGGCCGCGCTCGTCGACCGCCTCCTCGACCGCACCGGCCACGGCTTCGCGGCGGACCACCCCGCCACCACCTGACCCACCCGCTCCCTCGCACCCCGCCCCCAGGCCGGGACACGCCACCACCGTGACCTGCCGACCTCCGCACGACCGTCCGAAAGGCACACACCCTCATGGCCGAACTCCTCCTGCGCCTCGGGAGCTGGTCCGCCCGGCGCGCCCGCACCGTCGTCACCGCCTGGTTCGTGATCCTGGCGGTCGTCGGCGGTGCGTACGCGCTCCTCGGCGGGACCCTCGCGAGCAGCGTCTCGATCCCCGGCACCCCGACGGCCGAGGTCACCGACCGGCTCGCGCGCGAGCTGCCGGCCGCCGCGGGCGGGACCGCGGGCATCGTGCTGACGACGGACTCCGGGGAGGAGTTCACCGCCGAGCAGCGCGAGGGCATCTCGGCGATGGCCGCGGAGGTCGCGGACGTCGAGGGCGTCGAGACGGTCGTCGACCCGTTCGCGACCGAGGCGCAGCGCGCCGAGCAGGCCGCGCAGGTCGAGAGCGGTCGCGCGCAGATCGAGCAGGGCCGCACCGAGCTCGAGCAGGGCCGTGCGGAGCTGGAGCGGGGACGCGCCGAGCTCGAGCAGGGGCAGGCGCAGCTCGACGCCGGGCGTGCGCAGCTCGAGGCTGCGGCCGGCGCCGCGCAGGGTGGGGCCGCGCAGGGCGGGGCCGCGGGTGAGGCCCAGCAGGCCGCGCTCGAGGCCCAGGTCGCGGCGCTCGACGCGCAGCAGTCGGCGATCGACGCGGGCGTGGCGGCGATCGAGGCCGGTGCCGCGGAGATCGAGGCCGGCGAGACCGAGCTCGAGGCGCAGGCCGAGCAGCTCGAGCTCGGCGAGGCGCTGCTCGACATGGCCGCGGAGATCCGCACCGTGTCGCAGGACGGCACCGCGGCGGTGCTCACGGTCGTGTTCACCGCGTCCCAGTTCGAGATCGAGAACGAGACCCGGGAGGCCGTGGTCGAGGCCGTCGAGTCCGCGGCGGTCGACGGGGTCGTCGTCGACTACTCGGCCGAGCTCACGAGCGGGGTCCCCGAGCTGCTGGGCGTCGGCGAGGTCGTCGGCGTGGTCGTCGCGGGCGTCGTGCTCGTCGTCATGCTCGGCACGCTCGTCGGTGCCGGGCTGCCGATCCTCGCCGCGCTCGTGGGCGTCGGCATCGGGGCGCTCGGGGCGCTGTCGCTCTCGGGCGTCGTCGAGATGAGCTCGGTGACCCCGATGCTCGGCGTCATGCTCGGCCTCGCGGTCGGGATCGACTACTCGCTGTTCATCGTCAACCGGCACCGTCGCCAGCTCAAGGGCGGGTACGACGTCGCGGAGTCCATCGGGCTCGCGAACGGCACGTCGGGCAACGCCGTGGTGTTCGCCGGGATGACGGTGCTCATCGCGCTGCTCGCGCTCAACATCACGGGCATCCCCTTCCTCGGGCTCATGGGCACGGTCGGCGCGATGTGCGTCGCGATCGCCGTGCTCATCGCCGTGACGTTCACGCCCGCGCTGCTGTCGCTGCTCGGGCTGCGGGTGCTGAGCGGGCGCGAGCGCGCACGGCTCGCCGCCGCCGGGTCGGGCGCCGCGGGCACCTCCGCCTCGCCGGCCGCCACGGCCCCCGCGTCGACCCCGGCCGCCTCGGCGGACGACGCGGCAGCGCCCGTCGCGACGCCCGCGTCCCCGGCCCGGCCGATGTCGACCCCCGGCGCGCTGCTCCGCGCGGTGCTGGCCGTCGCCGCGCTCGTCGTCGTCGCCCTCCCCGCGCTCGAGCTGCGCCTCGGCCTGCCCGACGGGTCGTCCGAGCCGCACGACTCGACCCAGTACCGCGCGTACGCGACCGTCGCCGAGAAGTTCGGCGCGGGCCAGGCCGGCACCCTCGTCGTCGTCGCGGACCTGCCCGGCTCACCGACCGAGGAGGAGCTCCTCGCGTACCAGGTGCAGGTCGGCGAGCAGCTCTTCGCCCAGGACGACGTCGTCGCCGTCGCACCGGTCGGCGCGTCGGAGGACCGGACCGTCGCCGCGTTCCAGGTCGTCCCGGCCGACGGCCCGACGACCGAGTCGACCGAGGAGCTCGTGCACACGCTGCGGACGCTCTCGCCGCTCGACGGGGACATCCAGATCGCGGTCGCGGGCCAGGCCAGCGGCAACATCGACATCTCCGACAAGCTCGCCGACGCGCTGCCGACGTACCTCGCGGTCGTCGTCGGCCTCTCGATGCTGATCCTCGTGCTCGTGTTCCGGTCGGTGTTCGTCCCGGTCATCGCGACGCTCGGCTTCATCCTGTCGTTCTTCGCGGCCCTCGGCGGCGTCGTGGCGATCTACCAGTGGGGCTGGCTCGACTCGGTGTTCGGCGTCGAGACGCCCGGGCCGGTGCTGAACTTCCTGCCGACGATCCTCGTCGGCATCCTGTTCGGCCTCGCGATGGACTACATGCTGTTCCTGGGCACGGGCATGCGGGAGGCCTACGCGCACGGAGCGCCCGCGCGCGTCGCCGTCGTCGAGGGCGTGCGCGCCGGCCGGGCCGTCGTGACCGCGGCGGCGATCATCATGGTCTCGGTCTTCGGCGGGTTCGTGTTCTCGCACAGCGCGATGATCCGGCCCATCGGGTTCTCGCTCGCGTTCGGGGTGCTCGTCGACGCGTTCGTCGTGCGCATGACGCTCGTGCCCGCGCTCATGCACCTCGCGGGCGACAAGGCGTGGTGGCTGCCGCGCTGGCTCGACCGGCTGCTGCCGGACGTCGACGTCGAGGGCTCCGCGCTCGAGCGCCGGCACCCGCACGTCGCGCACGCGCCGGAGCCTTCTCCCGTCGACGCACGGTAGGGCGGCGCGCCGCCCCGGTCCGGGACGCGACGCCCTGGGCCGGGGCAGAATGTCGGGCGTGCCCCACTTTGTGCGTCGGACAGCCGCGCCCCCCGCCGCCGGGCTCGTGGCGCTCGGTGCGCTGGTCGTGCTCACCGGCTGCACGGGCGGCGACCCGGACGCGGCGCCGTCGCCCAGCGTCACGGCCACCCCGACGCCGACCCCGACCGCCACCCCGACGCCCACGCCGGCGCCGGTCGTGCCGTTCGAGCTCGGGACGCCGGCCACGCTGACGCCCGAGAGCACGCGGCTCGTGCGCACCGACGAGGCGCTCCTGCAGAAGAACGCCGGGTTCGACCCCGCCGGCGAGCACTACACCGAGTCCCAGTGGGCGTCGACGGTCGTCGACGTCGTGGCGGCGGACCCCGCGGAGATCGCCACCGTCGCCGGCCCGGAGGCGTTCGACCCCGCGACGCAGCAGGCGTACTACGTCCGCACCAGCCACCGGCTCCTGTGGGCGCGCGGCAACAGCGACACGTCGAGCCTCGCGCCGCCGCACGTGCTGGGCTGGGGAGCCGACGGCGCGGGAGCGGGCGACCTGCTCCCGATGGGCGTGTTCGCGCCGTGCCAGACAGAGTCGCTCGACGAGCCGGCGGTCGATGCCGAGGTCGCCGCGTGCACGATCGCGGTGCTGCCCGCGGGCCAGCCGATCGGCTACGTCGGCGTCGAGGGCAACCCGCAGGTCACCCGTGACGCGCACGCGGAGGTGGCGTCGGTCCCGGTCGTCTGGGTCCTGGAGGCGGTGGACCCGGCGACGGCGTGACCGGAAGGGGCCTGCCCTCTCCCCGGGCGTGTGGCGCAGCGCACCGCCCGGTGCCCCTCACCGCGGGGGAGGGGCACCGGGCGGCGTGCGTCCGGTCAGCTCGCGCGCGCCGACGCGACCCGGACCAGCAGGTCCGCGGCGAGCCCGTACTCCCCGACGAGCAGCGCGTGCTCCGCGTCGGCGAGGTCGGCGGCCCAGCCCTCGGGCGCGTCCGTCCCCGCGTCGACGACCCGCTGCTGCGCGATGTCCCGCAGCACCGACGTGAGCGTGTTCAGCTGCTGCCACGTCACGGCGTCGCTGCCGTCGAGCCGGTTCGCGGCCCGGGAGAGCGTCCGGAGGACGACGCGCTCGTTGCCGGCCTCCCCGGTCTCGGTCCAGTCGCCGCGCGCGAGGGCCTGGTCGATGTCGCCCACGGCCCGGCGGACCGTCCGGTCGCGCGACGACTCGAGCTCGGCCCGCAGCGCCTCGAGCCGGTCGAACGCGGAGTCGGTGCGCAGGCCCCAGCCGAACGGCAGCTCGGGGTCGTACTCCGCGTCGCCCACGTTGATCGGCTCCTGCTCCTGCGTGCGCGGCCACGTCATGCCGAGGCGTCCGGTGAACGCCGCGTCGCCGAACAGCACGTCCGCGACGCCCGCCCCCTCCGAACCGGGCAGCCAGGAGGCGACGAGCGCGTCGACCTGGCCGTACGGGTCGGCCACGACGTTCGGCCGGCCCGAGACGACGAGCACGACGCACGTCTCGATCGCGGAGCACACCGTGTCGACGACCGCCTGGTCGCCCGGCGTCAGCGTGAGCTGCTTGTTCGGCTCGCGCGGCACGCCGCCGTCCGACGGGTCCCACGGCCAGCCCGGTCCGCCGACGTCGCCGTAGCCCTCGGAGTACGGGGTCTCGCCCACGACGACGACCCCGACGTCCGCGCCGTCGGCGCCGAGGCGTCCTCGCTGAACGTGACCTGCGCGTCCGGTGCGACCTCCTCGATGCCCGCCCGGACCGTCGTGCCCGGGATGAGGTCCTTGACCGGCTGGCCCTGCCACGTGACGGTCCAGCCGCCGGCCTGGATGCCGATGTTGTCGGCCGCGCGGCCCGCGAGGTAGATGCTCGCGTCCTTGGCGAGCGGCAGCACGTCGCCGGTGTTGCGCAGCAGCACCTGCGACTTCACGACGGCCTCGCGCGCGACCGCCCGGTGCTCCGCCGAGCCGATGTCCGCCTGGCCCGCGCGGTCGGTGTACGGGTGCTCGAAGAGCCCGAGCTCCAGCTTCTGCTGCAGGATGCGGCGCACCGCGTCGTCGATCCGTGCCATCGGGACGCGGCCCGCGCCGACCTCGCCCATGAGCGTCGCGATGAACGGGTCCGGGGTGTTGGGCTCCATGAACATGTCGACGCCCGCGTTGACGCTCGTGCGGACCTGCGTCGGGTAGTCGCCGGGGATCTGCTCGATCGCGTTGTAGTCGCTGATCACGAACCCGTCGAACTCCTGCTGCCCCTTGAGCCAGCCCGTGATCAGCTCGGTGTGCGCGTGCATCTTGAGCGGGTCGCCGACGCCGTTCTCGGTCCAGTCGACGCTCGAGTACGACGGCATGACGGTCCCCGCGCGGTACTCCCGCACCGCCGGGACGTAGGGGGACAGGTGCAGGCGCTCGAAGTCGCGCCGGCTCGTCACCGCGACGCCCTGGTCGATCGTGTACTCGCCGGTCGTGCTGCTGCCGAACTCGGTGCCGCCGTCGCCCGCGAAGTGCTTGACGGACGCCAGCACGCGGTCGGGCTGGTCGAGCTCGCTGCGCCGCGGGCCCTGGAGCCCGTCGATCGCCGTCTCGTTGAGCACGACGAGCGCGGGGTCCTCCCCGAACGACTCGTACGTGCGGCCCCAGCGGACGTCCCGCGCGACGCACAGGCACGGCGCGAACGACCACTGCGGCCCGGTGGCCCGGGTCTCGGCCGCCGTGACGTGCGCCGCCTCCTCGACGAGCGCCGGGTCGCGCATCGCGCCGAGCCCGATGTTGTGCGGGAAGACGGTGGCGCCCACGAGGTTGCCGTGGCCGTGCACCGAGTCCACGCCGTAGAGCAGCGGGATCGACAGGCGGGTCGACAGCGACTGGGTCTGGAAGCCGTCGACCATGTCGGCCCACGCCTCGGGGGTGTTCGGGGTCGGGGTCGAGCCGCCGCCCGAGAGCAGCGAGCCGAGGCCGAGCGACGCGACGCGGCCCGGCGTCGCGGCGACGTTGGCCCGTTCCGCCTGCGTCATCTGGCCGACCTTCTCGGCGAGCGACATGCGCCCGAGCAGGTCGGCGACGCGCTCCGCGACGGGCAGGTCGGCGTCGAGGTACGGGAAGCCGTTGGCCTGGATGGCGACGGTCGCGCCGCCGGACACCGTGACGTCGGACGTCGTCGTGCTGAACGTGACCGGGACCGTCTCGGTCGTCTCTGCGTCCTCGTCCGCCGTCAGCGCGACGGCGACCTCCAGGGTCGCGCCGGACTCGCCGCCGGCGGCGAACGTCACCGCTCCGCCGGTCTCGGTGTAGTCGGTACCTCCGGTCGCGGTGCCCGTCCCGGTCGAGAAGAAGACCGTCACCGGTGACGCGAGCGCGGTGCCGTCCGCGGTCGTCGCGGTCAGCGTGACCGTCGCGGTGCCGCCCTCGGCCGCGGTGACGAGCGCCGACGGCGTGACGGTCACGGGCGAGGCCGCATGAGCCGCGGGCGCCCCGACCAGCACGAGCGGGACCGCGAGGGCCCCGGCGCAGAGCCCGGCGACGCGCCGCCGGACGGATGTGAGCACGAGCATGAGCCCCCCAGCCCTCGAGCTCGCGTGCACGTCGTCGGGCACGCGGTGCGGCGACCGCACCTGCTCATGCTTCGGCGGGGGTGGAGCGCGTGTCAACGGGTGCGGACCGCCCGCACGGGCGGCGGCCGGTCGCGACCGGGCGTCGGTGCCCGGTCCGGGTCAGCCGCGGACGCGGACCGCCTCGATGCCGCACCGGACCGGGAACGACTCCGCACAGGCGGAGGACACCCACACGTCGACCTCGACGCCGTCGCGGAGGTCGGCCGTGGTGATCGGCTCCCCGTCGGCGTCCACGACCACGGTGTCCTCGTCGCGCGCGAGGCCGAGACGCTCGTAGTACCCGTCGGAGGGCTCGGTCAGCTCGAGGTCCTGCACGACGCCCGTGACCTCGGGCTCGCGTGCAGGCAGTCCGTCGCCGCTGCACCCCGAGGTGAGAGCCAGCAGGGTGAGGACGGCGACGAGAGCGGCGGCGGGGCGCGTCCGGAGCATGCGCGGATCGTCCCGCGGACCGGCGCGTCCGGGCTAGTGCCCCGCGCCGAGCTGCCCCGCGAGGCGCTCGTGCCGGCGCGCGCTGTCCTCGTCGAGGTTCACGATCGTGACGGTCGTGCCGCGGGCGGCGTACTTGGTGGTGATCGCGTCGAGCGCGGCGACCGTCGAGGCGTCCCAGATGTGCGCGTCGGCGAGGTCGATGACGACGTGCCCCGGGTCGCCGGCGTAGTCGAACTGGTAGACGAGGTCGTTCGACGACGCGAAGAACAGCTCGCCGGTCACGGCGTAGGTGCGGGTGCCCTCGTCGCCGGTGTCGACGACCGTGACCTCGGTGAGGTGCGCGACCCGCCGGGCGAACGCCACCATGGCGACGAGCACGCCGCAGACGACGCCGTACGCGAGGTTGTGCGTCGCGACGGTCACCGCGACGGTCGAGAGCATGACGACCAGCTCGCTGCCCGGCATCCGGCGCAGGGTCGACGGCCGGACCGAGTGCCAGTCGAACGCCGCCCAGGCCACGAAGATCATCACCGCGACGAGCGCGGCCATCGGGATGACACCCACGAGGTCACCCAGCCCGACCACCAGGACCAGCAGGAACACCCCGGCGAGGAACGTCGAGAGGCGCGTACGGGCACCCGACGCCTTCACGTTCATCATCGTCTGCCCGATCACCGCGCAGCCGCCCATGCCGCCGAAGAACCCGGTGACGACGTTCGCGACCCCCTGGCCCCACGCCTCCCGTGTCTTGTCCGAGTGGGTGTCGGTGATGTCGTCGACGAGCTTGGCGGTCAGGAGCGACTCCAGCAGCCCGACGATCGCCATCGTCACGGCGTACGGGGCGATGATCCGCAGCGTCTCGAGGTTCAGCGGCACGTCGGGGAGCAGGAGCGTCGGCAGGCTCTCGGGGAGCTCGCCCTCGTCGCCGACCGTCGGCACGGTGATGGCCGCGGCGACCGTGACGACCGTCAGCACGAGGATGGCGACGAGCGGCGCGGGGACCACGGTCGTCAGGCGCGGCAGCCCGAAGACGATCACGAGCCCGGCGGCGACGAGCGCGTAGACGGTCCACGGCACGTCCACGAGGTACGGGAGCTGGGAGAGGAAGACGAGGATCGCGAGCGCGTTGACGAACCCGACCATGACGGAGCGCGGGACGAAGCGCATGAGCCGCGCGACGCCCAGCGCCCCGAGCACGACCTGCACGAGCCCGCCGAGGATCACGGTCGCGATCAGGTAGTCCTGCCCGTGCTCCCGGGCGACGGGTGCGACGACGAGCGCGACGGCGGCCGTGGCGGCGGAGATCATCGCCGGGCGCCCGCCGACGACGGCGATGGTCACGGCCATCGTGAACGACGCGAAGAGCCCGAGGCGTGGGTCGACCCCGGCGATGATCGAGAACGAGATCGCCTCGGGGATCAGCGCGAGCGCCACCACGAGCCCGCCCAGGACCTCGGTCTTGAGCCTCCGCGGCGAGCGGAGGGCGCGCAGCACGGAGTCGGACTCGCCGGCCTCCGGGACGTGGGGCCGGGCGGGGGCGGTGGGCGCAGGGGAGGTCACGGGGTCCTTCGTCGTTCGGGGCACGGAGGTCCGGCCCGGGGGTACGCCGGGCGGCGCAGGGTGCGCGGGATCTCGCGGGGGCGGGGAGCGGCGCGGGCGGTGCGCGCACGGTGGCCGGCGTCGAGTCTACGTGGCGTGGGTCGACGAGCGGCGGGTGCGGACGTCCGCTGCGGTCGCTCGGAGCGAGCAGCCAGCCGTGCGCGCGCGACCTCGGAGCGCGCGCACCGCGGGGGGTGGGGACGGCCGCCGTGTGCGGGTCAGGCGAGGGGCTCGCGACCCGGCGGCTGCCGCGGTGGGTCCGACGCCGACGGCAGCGGGCCGGTCGCGCGCCGCTGCGTGGGCTCGTCGGCGGTGAGCCGCACCGGCTCCGCGTCGTGCACCAGGTCGATCGACGGGCCCTGCAGCAGCCGGTAGGTCGCCGTGCCGGGCACGACCTCGACGTCGACCAGCGAGCCGCGCCACGCGACCCGGAACCGCAGCCGGGTCAGCCGCCGGGGGAGCCGCGGGCTCAGGTGCAGCCGGCCGTCGACCTCGCGGAGCCCGCCGAAGCCCGCGACGAGCGCGGTCCACGCCCCCGCGAGCGCGGCGACGTGCAGGCCGTCCGCGGCCGAGCCGTGCAGGTCGTCGAGGTCGATGAGTGCGGTCTCGCGCGTGTACGAGTACGCGAGGTCCAGGTGCCCGACCTCCGCGGCGACGACCGCCTGCGCGGGTGCGGACAACGACGAGTCGCGCACCGTGAGGGTCTCGTAGTGGTCGAAGTCGCGGCGCTTCTGGTCGGCGGTGAACGCGTCGCCGGCCAGGTACAGGGCCAGCACGAGGTCCGCCTGCTTGACGACCTGGTGGCGGTAGAGCGCCTCGTACGGCGCGTTGTCGTCGAGCGGGTACTGCTTGGCGTCCCAGGCGTCGAAGTCCCAGACCTCGCGGCGCAGGTAGCCCGCCGACTGCTCGGTGATCCCGGTGAGGGGGTCGCGCGGGACGGCCATCTCGTCGGCCGCGCGCGTCCAGCGGTCGAGCTCCTGGCGGGTCACGTCGCGGGCGGCGGGCTCGTCCGCGTAGCGCCCGACGAGCGCGACCGCGTCCCGCAGGTTCCGCTGCGCCATGAGGTTCGTGTACGTGTTGTCGTCGCCGAGCGCGCTGTACTCGTCGGGCCCCGTCACGCCGTCGAGGTGGAACTCGCCCCGCTCGTGGTGGCCGAGCGCGACCCAGAACCGGGCGGCGTGCGTCACGAGGTCGAGGACGACCCGGCGGCCGAACCCGTCGTCGCCGGTCGCCGTGAGGTGGCGCACCGCGGCGTCGGCGACCGCGGCGTTGACGTGCACCGCCGCCGAGCCCGCGGGCCAGTAGCCCGAGCACTCGGGGCCGGTGATCGTGCGCCACGGGTGCGCGGCGCCGTCGAGGTGCAGCACGCGCGCGCGCTCGACCGCGGTCGGCAGCGTCGAGTGCCGCCAGCGCACGTGCGCAGCGGCCGCGTGGGGCAGGAGCTGGGTCAGCACGGGCAGGACGAAGGTGTCGACGTCCCAGAACGTGTGCCCGTGGTAGCCGTCGCCGGTCAGCCCCTTCGCCCGGACACCGGCCACCCGGAGGCACGCGGCGGACTGCACGACCTGGAACAGCGCGAACCGCACGGCCTGCTGGAGCTCCGGGTCGCCGTCGACCTCGACGTCGCACCGGGCCCACACGTCGTCGAGGAACGCGCGCTGCTCGCCCTGCAGGCGCCCCCACCCGGCGGAGCCGGCGGCGTCGAGGACCCGCGCGGCCTGCGCCTCGAGCTCGTGCGGCGGGACGTCCGCGGCGGCGACGTGCGCAACGGCCAGCTGCAGGCGCACCGACTGCCCGGCGGCGAGCGTCGCGGCGAAGCCCGTGGTGTGGCCCGACGCGGAGGCCTGCACCTCGACACCGTCGGACGCCGTCACGGCGTGGTCGGCGACGACGAGGACGTGGGTCCCGGTCGTCGGCACGAGCTCGCGGGACCACGACCTCCCGGTGCCGTGCTCGCACGCCTGGGTGAGGACGGCCGGGTCCTCGTCGTCCGAGGCGTGGGGCGGCGTGCGCTCGCCGGAGCCGGTGGTGCCGTCCGGGGCGGGCGACGCCGTGCACCGGAACGGCTGCAGCTCGACGTGCACGCCGTCGACCGCGCGGACCTCGTACTCCACCGCCGCCAGCTCGGGGCGCACGAGGGACACGAGCCGGCGGGAGGTGACCTGCACCGTCGGGCCCGCGGGTGACGTCCAGGTGACGGCCCGGTCGAGGACCCCGGCGCGCAGGTCGAGGGTCCGCTTGTGGCGGTGCAGGCAGCCGGTCGTGGTGTCGAGCGGGACCCCGTCGACCAGCAGCCGGACCGTCCAGCCGTCGGCCACGGGGACGATCCGCTCGTCGGTGTCCGGGTACCCGTAGGCGGGCTCCGCGTAGGTGAACGGGTGCTCCTCGTGCGCCGAGGCGAGCAGCGTGCCCGGACCGGCGCCCGGCTGGCCCTCGTCGAGCAGGCCGCGGACGCCCAGGTGACCGTTCGCGAGCGCCAGGACCGACGCCTGCGCCGCGGCGCGCTCCGGGTCCAGGGCGTCCTCGCGGACGTGCCACGGGTCGGTCGGTCGGCTCACGCTCGAAAGTCCATCACGCGGTTCCGGTCCGCACATCCGGGCGGCCGAGGGCCGGGGCGCCGCTCGCTCCCGCCGGCGGCCGCGCCCGCCCGCTGATCTGGTTCCGCAACCTCGTCAGTGGCGTCACGGGCCGGCCATACCAGCAGCGCGGCGCCGAGGACGAGGATG
>NZ_JBFTER010000046.1:0-37568 GCF_047229345.1 Cellulomonas jepli
GCCGCGACGTGCGCGACGGCGACCGCCTGCCCTGCCGCGAGCGCCGCGAACCGCGCCGGGTCGGGCAGCCCGCGCCCAGCTGCGTTCGCCCCGAACGACGTCCGGTGCGCCTCGCGCACAGGTACCTCGCCCCGCATCCAGCCGCGGCCGACCTCGATCGCGTCGCGCGGCCGGGGGTCGTCCGGGCTCTGCCGCTCGAACAGCGGCAGCACGTGCTCGGCGCACCGCGCCGCCCAGTCCGCGAGCAGGTGGTGGTCCTCGTCGGTCAGGGTCCCGCCGCGGCGGACGGTGATCAGGCGGGGGTCTCGTTCCTTCGGGAGGATCGGCACCGCCTCATCCTGCCCGCTCGACCGGCCACCGCGTCGGGGAGCGCGCCGGTCCCCGACCGGTGCTGGTCAGCGACGAGCCGGGGTCACGAGCGGGCCGGGGTGAGCCCGAGCGACTCGTGCAGCCCCCGGTAGACCGCGGTGCGCAGCTCGATCGCGTACGGCTCCAGCGCGGGCATCCCGAGGCTGCGCGCGACCTCGATCTCGGCCTCGATGTCGTACGGCACGCGCACCACCTGGATGCCGAACGGGTCGCGCGCCGTGCCGCCGGGGACGCCTTCGAGGACCACGTACGACGCCGTCGGCTCGTCGAGCGGGTTGCCGACGCTGCCCGTGTTGAACAGCGTCCGGCCGCGGAACGTCTCGATGTACGCGTCGTGCACGTCGCCGTACCCGACGACCGTCGGCTCGGGCCCGTCCCCGGTGAGCTCGGTCGCGGCGAACATGCCCGCGAACTCCTCCTCGGTGTGCCGGAACCGCACGCGCGTGTAGACGCTCTGCGCCGAGGCGTGGAACAGCCGCACGCGGCGCCCGCTCAGCTCCAGGTCGTGCGCCAGCGGCAGCGTCACGAGCCACTCGCGGTCCGCGTCGGTCAGCTCCTCGTGCCACCACACGAACTCCGGGTCCCGGTCCGGGTCCGGCCGCGGCAGGAAGTCGTCCCAGTTCCCGCGCACCGTGACGGCGCAGCGCTCGCGGCTCAGCGCCACCGCCCGCGAGCCACGCGGACCCTTCCCGGCGACGTCCCCGAGGTTCAGCACCGTGGTGATGCCGCGGGCGTCGATGTCGCGCAGCACCGCCTCGAACGCGGTCACGTTCCCGTGGACGTCGGACACGACGGCGAGGCGATCCAGCTCCGGCACGGGCGCGACCCTTTCGCGGGGGAGTGAGCGGCCAGCGTAACCAGGGCGCCGGGGCGGCTCACGCGGTCCGGGACCTGGTTCGGGAGGAGCCAGACTCAGCCCCCCGCCCCCGAGTCGCGCAGCGCCTCGACGACCGTCGACCAGCGGTCCCGGTCCGCGAGGTCGAGGTCCTCGAGCTGGTGGAGCAGGGCGCGCGCGGCGCGGGCGGCGTCCTGCTCGGGCGGGTCGAGGAGCTGCTCGTAGCGGACGTCGAGCGCGAACGACGGGCGGGACGCGTGCATCGCGACGCGGTCGAGGAAGACGGCGAGCTCGCGGGCGCGGTCGTCGGCGGGGTCCCGGGAGACCGCGACGTAGTCGAACCAGCCGCGCCACAGCTCGCCCTGCGCGGGGTCCTCGCTGAGGGTCAGCACGGTCCCGAACAGCGGCTCGCCGTCCTCCCGGGGGTTGCCGAGGAAGCCCCGGATCTCGTAGGCGAGCCGCAGGAAGTTGTCGTCCTGCATCGACGCGCCGACGACGAGCACGTGCTGGGTGAGCAGCAGCGCCTGCACGAGCGCACCCATCGGCCGGAACGAGGAGTCGAAGCCGACGAAGTCGCTGCGGCTCAGCACGATCGACGCCGGGTCCTCGCTGTCGCCGTGCATCTTGAGCAGCCAGGGGGCGTGCGCGGCGACGCGGTGCGTCGGCAGGACGCTGATCGGCAGCGCGTTGTCCACGTCGCCCACGGCGAGCTCGTAGAGGCGGTCGTAGTTCGTCGTGACCGCGCGGCGGCAGCGCAGCGACGCGAGGAGGGCGTGCGCGACGGCGTACCGGTTCGTCGAGCCGACGTGGTGCGCGATCCGCTGCGCGAGGTCCGGCAGGCGCATCCGGAGCAGCTCGGCCTGGTCGAGCGGGGACGCGAGGTGGGCGAGGGCGGTGCGGGTGCCCTCGGGGTCGTCGGTGTCGCCCGCGAGCAGGTCGATGAGCTGCCGCCAGCCCGGCAGGCCGGCGCCCATGCCGACACCGGCGGCGATGAACAGCGCGAGGGAGCCGTCGCGGGCGCGCCGCGCGAGGGCCCGGGCGCGCTCGTCGTCGACGCTCCCGGCGGCGTCTCCGAGGCCGGAACGCCGGTGGTCCTGGAACGCGGCGTAGTCCGACGCGTTGCGGGCGACGACGACGACGTCGATCCCCGTCTCCTCCGCTGCTGCGCGGCACGCGGCGAGCTGGGCGTCGATGACGAGCCCGCGCAGCGACCCGAAGTCCCCGCCGCCGACGCCCAGGGTCGGCAGCGCGACGAGCACCCGGCTGCGCCCGCGGCCCGGCCGGACGTCGGAACGCGCGACGGCCCGCAGCACGTGGCCGACGCGGTCCGCGAGCGCGTCGGCCGCGTCCCTGCCGTCGAGCGTCGGGTCGCGGACGGAGTCGACGAACCACGTGGGCAGGAGCGGTGTCCCGGTGCCCGTCCCGCGTGCGCGCCCGTCGCCGTCGGGCCAGCCCGCGGGTCGCAGGGCGGTGACGGTGGCGGCGTCGGGCGCCGCGTCGTCCGCGGCGAGCCCGAGGACCGGGAACCACTGCCGCTCGACGGTGAAGCCGCGGTCCGTGGGCAGGACCATCGCGTCGGCGTCGAGGTGGGCGAGGTCGCCGGGGATCACGAAGACGTGGCCGGGGGTCGACGTGCTGCCGTGCGCTGGGGCGTCGCCGTGCGGGCGGGCGTCATCTGGCGGTGGGGCGCCGTCGGGCGTCGAGGTCGTGCCGTGGGGAGCGGGCGGCGTCGGCGGTGAGGCTGCCATGGTCCGACGGTACGTGAGCGGGCGGCGCTCCGCGGTCCGGTGTGCGGTGGGGGCGCCGCCCGCTCGACGAGGGGTGGGCGGGCCTAGCGGCGGTCCCCCACCGCGCCCCGGGTCGAGCTGGGTCAGGACGAGGCGGACGTAGTGCTCGATGCTCTCGCACGCGAACGCACGTCGCCGGCCGACGTCGGTGCCAGGCTTCCGGAGCGGCCACAGCGACGGAACCGTGTCGTCGGGCACTCCGGGTCAGTCGGCCGGGACGAAGCCCACGAACCACTCCCACAGCGCCGCCAGGGACCGCACCGAGGAGTCCGTCGTCCTGAGCGGGCCGCGGGTGTCGCGCATCTGAGCCGCCAGGTCCCGCAGCCGGTAGGGCTCACGCGCGACGACGTGATCACGGAACTGCACAGCATGGTCGAACGACAGGTCCGAGAAGAAGCACATGCTCACTCCAGGGCGGGGAGCAGCCGGCGGATGCTCACCCACCACGACGGGCTCCTATCGGCGGGTAGCCCAGAACCATGAGATGCCACCCGATGACGTCGAGCGAGCCCGAGACGGGGGCAGGACCGGCTCTCCCCGGCGCTGACACGTGTCGCAGCGGTGCCGTCATCTCCCAGGGACCTGACCCACCTGTGGATAAACGAAACGCACCGGTCGTCCGACCTGTCTAGTTTGTCCCTGCACAAGCTGCCGGCGTCCGCGTCAGCGGCGCGTCAGCCATCCCTGCCGGAGGACACCCTGAGCACCAGCCAGCACCGAGCTCGACGACTGACTGCCGTGATCGCCGCTGCGGTGGTCGTGCTGGCGGGCTGCAGCGGCACCGAGAGCACCACGGGCTACTACGCCTTCGTGGCAGCGGAAGACTCGCCCATGGCCGAGCGCTGCGCCCAGTTCTTCGGGGAACCCGACGCGATCGGGGAGCGCCTGGGGCTGACGCTCTACCCGACGCAGGAGGAGCGGGGAGTCTGCGTCTACGACACCTCCGACGGCGGCCGGGCCGTCCTGGGGCTCAGCAAGGAGAGGCCCGACGAGGCGCAGGTGATGGCGCGCGGGGAAGGGCCGTTCTACGCCTTCCTCTTCCTCGTGACCTCGGACGGTTCCGCCCGGCCTGTCGAGGCGAGCCGGCGCACGGACCTCGTCTCGTGGCTCGAACGCCGGGCGGGGGCGGTGGAGGACGACTTCGACGCCTGGGTGGCCGCTCTGCCACCGGTGGAGGACGGGTACGTGGACGTGGGCGGCTACGAGGTCGACCCTTCCGCTGGGGCCGAGCAGGATCCTCTGGAAGGGCTTCTCCGGACGCCGAGCGCGACGGTGCGCGTCACGTCGGTCGTGCGGCACGACTTCCTCATGGTCGACGACTCCGCAGTCTCGGCCGGCGACGGCAACGAATTCCTGCTCTCCGACCTCACGGTGACGCAGGTCGAGGACCCCGAGGTCATGCCGTCGTACAGCATCGAGATCGACGGAGAGGACCGGGGCAGCGGCACTCAGGAGGCCTTGTCCGCACTCGTCCGCGCGGGAACCGCCGCCCAGGTCGCCGTCGCCGTGCCGTCGGATGCCGGAGATGTGCGGCTGGTCGTCCGGACGGGCAGCGACGTGCAAGCCATCTCGCTGATCGACGGATCCGTCCACGACGAGGGACAGAGCGACCGTCTGGAGGCCGCGGCCTCCGGGGAGGTCTCGATGGAGCGTACTGACCCCCGCATGCGCACGCCGGAGGGCAAGGACCTCACCTTCTACCCGGAGCAGTACTACGCCGGGACGGTCGCGTGGACCCTCAACCCGTGGAGCCCGACGTCCGGCTGGGCCCCCAAAGGCCAGGTGTTCCTGGCGCTGACGCTCCGGCCGCTCGAGTCGAACAAGGCCTTCCCACTCACACCGGCGGACATCACGGGCGTCGCCGACGGCCAGGAGTACGGAGCCACGTCGTTCGATGCTGCCTCCTACACCTTCCAGCACCTCGTTCCCGAGGACGTGAGCCGGGTGACGGCGCAGCTCCGGATCACGCCCGATCCCGTGCAGCTCGGCAGCCCGTCGAACTGGAGGGACGGCTACACGCTGACCGGGCCGATCGTCTACGACCTCGCGATCGACCCCAATCAGGCGAGGGCCGCCCAGGACGGCTGAGTCCCACGCCGGTCGGCGCACGCCCGCAGCCTCGCGGACCAGCTCACGCTGCGCGGCTCACGCCCCGCCGACGAGCTCCTGCGCCCGCACCAGCACCGCGTCGAGCATCGCGGGCGTGAGGCGCCCGGTGAAGGTGTTCTGCTGGCTCACGTGGAAGCACCCGAGCAGCGTCAGGGTGCGGCCGCCGGGGCCGTTCAGCACGACCTCGGCGCCGTGCCCGAACCGGGGTCGCGGCCTCGGCACGTGCCAGCCCTGCTCCTGGAGGGTCGCGAGCAGCGCCTGCCACCCGAACCCGCCGAGCACCACGATGACGTCGGGGTCGACGAGCTCGAGCTCGCGCCCGAGCCACGGCCCGCACGTCGTGCGCTCGGCGGGGGTCGGGGCGTTGGCCGGGGGAGCGCACCGCACGGGCGCGGTGAGCCGGATGCCGGTGAGCGCGAGGCCGTCGCCGCGGTGCGTCGACGTCGGCTGGTTGGCGAAGCCCGTGCGGTGCAGCGCGGCGAACAGGAAGTCCCCCGAGCGGTCGCCCGTGAACATCCGCCCCGTGCGGTTGGCGCCGTGCGCGGCGGGGGCCAGGCCGACGACGAGGACGCGCGCGTCCGGGTCGCCGAAGCCCGGCGCCGGCCGGGCGCAGTACGTCTCGTCGCGGAACGACGCACGCTTGACCCGGGCGACCTCCTCGCGCCACGCGACGAGCCGAGGGCAGGCGAAGCAGTCGACGACGAGGGCGTCGAGGGTCGCGACGTCCGGGGCGGTGCGGGCGAGCAGCGGGTAGGTGACGTCCCCGGTGGCCGGGTGCTCGTCGGGGCTGCGGCCGGACGGCGGGTGGGTCCTGGACCCGCCGGACGTGGAGCCGGGGCGCGGGCCGTCGTCCTGCGGGCCGGCCGTGGGCACCCCGCTCACTCGAACCGGCTCGGGTCCCCCGCCCCGACGCGGACGACCTCGGGCGCACCCTCGGACCAGTCGACGACGGTCGTCGGCTCGGTGCCGCAGTCCCCGGCGTCGACGACCGCGTCGACCAGGTGGTCGAGCTCTTCCTTGACGAGCCAGCCCTCCGTCATGGGCGCCTCGGAGCCGGGCAGGATCAGGGTGCTCGAGAGCAGCGGCTCGCCGAGCTCGCGCAGGATCGCCTGGACGACGGGGTGGTCGGGGATGCGCACCCCGACGGTCTTCTTCTTCGGGTGGGCGAGCCGCTTCGGCACCTCGCGGGTCGCCGGGAGGATGAACGTGTACGGGCCTGGTGTCGCGGCCTTGATCGCGCGGAACGCCGAGTTGTCGAGCTGCACGAGCTGGCCGAGCTGTGCGAAGTCCGAGCAGACGAGCGTGAAGTGGTGCTTGTCGTCGAGCTGGCGGATCGAGCGGATGCGGTCCGTGCCCGTGGTGCTGCCGATCCGGGCGCCGAGCGCGTAGGACGAGTCCGTCGGGTAGGCGACGAGCGCGTCGTCGCGCAGCATCGCGACGACCTGCCCGATCGACCGCGGCTGGGGGTTGCTGGGGTGCACGTCGAAGTACCGGGCCATGCGGTGAGCCTAGGGCGCCCGTGACGACCGGGCGAGGCTCGCGGTCCGACGCGCGCACGTGCCCGGACTCGGCACCCGCGAGCGCGGCGTCAGCGGGGACCCGGTCACCCTGGCGGCAGGCCCGCTCCTCCCCGAGGAGGAGGCCGGCCCGCGCCCCGGCTCGTCCGCGAGCAGGTGACGGGCCCGTGCACCGCGTCCCTAGCGTCGACGACGGAGGGGCTGCGCGACCGACGCGGCCCGTGACGACGGGAGCGACGCATGATCCAGGTGGAGGGGCTGACCAAGCGCTACGGCCCGACGACGGCGGTGGACGGGCTGACGTTCACGGCACGGCCCGGGCAGGTGACGGGGTTCCTCGGCCCGAACGGTGCCGGGAAGTCGACGACGATGCGGGTCGTCGTGGGCCTCGAGCGGCCCACGGCGGGGACGGCGACGGTCGACGGCCGGCGGTACGCCGACCTGCCGGCGCCGCTGCACGCGGTCGGCGTGATGCTCGACGCCCGGTCGGTGCACCCCGGGCGGTCGGCCTTCCGTCACCTGCTCGCCCTGGCCCGCACGCACGGGATCGGGCGCTCGCGGGTCGACGAGGTGATCGGCATGACCGGGCTCGAGTCCGTCGCCCGGCGGCGTGCGGGCACGTTCTCGCTCGGGATGGGCCAGCGGCTCGGGATCGCCGGTGCGCTGCTCGGCGACCCGGGGACGCTCGTTCTCGACGAGCCGGTCAACGGGCTCGACCCCGACGGCGTCCTGTGGGTGCGCGGGCTCGTGCGCGAGCTGGCCGCCGAGGGCCGCACGGTGCTGCTCTCGTCGCACCTCATGCACGAGCTCGCGCTCTGCGCGGACCGCGTCGTGGTCATCGGCCAGGGCCGCCTGCTCGCCGACGCGTCGGTCCAGGAGCTCGTCGACGGCTCGGAGCGCGCGGGCACGGTCCGCGTCCGCACCACCGAGCCCGATGTCCTGGCGGGGACGCTGCTCGCGGGCGGCGCCGACGTCCGGGCGCAGGGGTCCGGCGTGCTGCACGTGCGCGGCGTGACCGTCGAGGAGGTCGGTGCTGCCGCCCGCCGGTGCGGCGCGACGGTGCTCGAGCTCGCGACCGAGAGCGGCTCGCTCGAGGACGCCTACCTGCAGCTCACCGCGGGGTCCGTGCAGTACCGCGGCCGCACCGCCGACGAGGCGACCGGCCTGACCGCCGCAGGAGGCACCCGATGACCGCGACCGCCGCCACCCGTCCGCCTGCGCCGGCCCGCGTGCTCCCGGCCCGGCAGGGCCCGCGCGTGGGGCGGGTCGTCGCCGCAGAGTGGAGCAAGCTCACGAGCCTGCGCTCGCCGGCGGCGGTCGCCGTCGCGTCCGTGGCCGTCTCCGGGGTGCTCACCTGGCTGTCGGCGAACGCCTCGTCGACCGACCCGGGGTTCGACCCGCTGGACTCGCTCGGGACGGGGCTGCCCCTCGCGCAGGTCGGGCTGCTCGTGCTGGGCGTCCTGGTCGGGACGGGGGAGTTCAGCACCGGGACGTTCCGCTCGACGTTCACGGCCGTGCCGCGCCGGCTCCCCGTGCTCGCCGCGCAGCTGGTCGTCACCGCGGCCGCCGCGCTCGTGGTGTCCGTGCTCGCCGTCGCGGCCGCGGTGGTGGGCCTGCTGCCCGCGGCCGGGTCGCGCGGGATGACGCTGGACCTCGCCGGCGAGGGGACGCCGCAGCTCCTGACCGGGATGGCCTTCCAGCTGGTCGCGATGGCGCTGCTCGGGTTCGCGCTCGGGTCGCTGCTGCGCCGCACGGTGCCGGCCGTCGTCGCGGCCGTCGTGCTCGTCCTGGTGCTCCCGGTCGTCCTCATGATCGCGTCCGACCCGGGGTTCGGCGGCGCGCCGCCGGTCGGGGTCGCGGCGTCCGCGCCCGAGGTGACCGCCGTGGGCACGGTGACGGCGGTCCTCCCCGGCGGGGCGGTGACGTACCTCGTGCCCGGCACCGGTGGGTTCGACGGTGCGCCGGACCTCGGCGTCGCGGGTGGTGCCGCGGTCTTCGCCGCGTGGGTGCTCGTCCCGCTCGGGGTCGCCGCGGTGCGACTGCGCACGCGTGACCTGGTCTGAGGGCGGACGGTCGATGAGACACGCGCAGACGAGCCCGCCGCCACCCCGCACGGCGCCACCACCCCGGACGCCAGCCCGGACGGTGCCACCGGAGCCGCACCGGCGCACGCGTCCGGGCCCGCGCGCCTCGTCCGACCGGCCCCGCGCGGTCACCTTCCCCCGGGTGCTCGCCGCGGAGTGGACCAAGCGCACGAGCGTGCGCTCGGCACTGTGGCTCCCGCTCGGCACCGTGGTCGCCGCCCTGACGCTCGCCTACGCGCTCGGGCTGTTCGTCCGGGCCGGCGACGCGCGCTCCGGGGCGTCGGTCGTCGTCGCGGGTCACGTGCTCGCCCAGCTCGGCGTCCTCGTGCTCGGCGTCCTGGTCGGCACCGAGGAGCACACGACGGGCACCGCGACCACGACCTTCGCCGCCGTGCCTCGCCGGCTCCCGGTCCTGGGCGCGCAGGTGCTCGTCACCGGGTCGGTCGCGCTGGTCACGGCCGTGCTGGCGCTCGCGGGGTCGGCCCTCGTCACGCACGGGCAGCGCGCCGCGACCGGGCTGACGCTCGACCTCGCGGACGGCGGGACGGCACGGGTGCTCGCCGGCTACGTCGTCGTGCTGACCGGCGTCGCGCTGCTGGGCCTCGGCCTCGGGTCGCTGCTGCGCCGGTCCGCGGCGGCTCTCGTCAGCGGGCTGCTCCTGCTCGTGGTCGCCGACCAGATGCTGCTGGCGAACCCGGGCCGGGTGACCGACACGCTGCGTGCGCTCCTGCCCGGTGCGGGGTCGCGCGTGCTGCTCGACGACGCAGGCGTCGCCGCCCTCGACGCCGCGAGCCACGGCCCGCACCTCGGGCCGTGGGGTGGCGGGCTGGTGCTCGCCGCCTGGGCCGTCGCGCTCCTCGCCGCCGCCGCGTACCGGCTCCGCCGCCATGACGTCACCTGACGGCGGGGCGGGCGCTCCCGCCGCAGACGCCGAGCCCGGTCCGGTGCGCCCCGACGTGGTCCTGACCCCGGCACCAGCGCGTCCCGTCGTGGTCCTGACCCCGGCACCGGCCCGGTCCGCCCTGGTCCGCGGCGCCCGTCCGGCCCGTCCTCCCGCCCGCCCCGACCCCCGATGGGAGAGTGGGACCGTGACGAACCGCCGGCCTCCTGGACGGTCGGCGTGGATGCGTGAGGCGGGCGCGACCCCCGTGCTCACGGAGACCCAGGTGCAGCGCCGGGGGCCGCTCGCCCGTCTCGTCGCCGCGCACCCGTGGACCGCCGACATGGCGGTCGCGGCGACGGTGCTGCTCACGGCGCTGGTCACGGTCCTCGTCGCGCTCGCGACCGTCGAGGGGTCCGTGGGCCTCGGGCTGTACCCGCCCGGCACCCCCGCGCTCCGGCTGGTACCCGGGTCGTGGCTCGTCGGCGCGGCCGCGGGCGCGCTGGCACTGCTGGCCCGGCGCGCGTGGCCGCTGGGGGTGACCGCGACGCTGACCGTGCTCGCGGTGGTCTCGCTCGCGACGACCGGGGTGCTGGGGGTCCTCGGGCTGTGCCTCGCGTTCGCCCTGCACGCCGTCGCGGCCGCGCGGCCGGCGCGCACCGCGTGGGTCGTCGGCGGCGCCGTGCTCGTCGTCGTCTCGGTCGCGCTGTGGCGGTGGGAGGACATCGGGCTCACCGAGATGCTGCTGTGGAGCGACGCGACGCTCGCGCAGATCGACGACCCGGTGCACAGCCTGACGGAGCCGCCGTTCTCGCCCGGACGCCGCTCGGCCTCCGTGACGCTCCTGCTCGCGCTGCTCGCGCTGGGCGTCGCGACCGGCTCGGGGGTGCGTGCGCGCCGGCTGCACGCCCGTGACCTCGTCGAGCGCTACGCCGCGCTGGCCCGTGACCGCGACGCGAGCGCGGCGCTGGCCCGCGCCGCCGAGCGGACCCGCATCGCGCGCGAGATGCACGACGTCGTCGCGCACAGCGTGTCCGTCATGGTCGCGCTGTCCGACGGGGCGCGCGCCGCGCTCGACCGGGCCCCGGACCGCTCCCGCGACGCGCTCGCCGAGCTCTCCCGCACCGGCCGCGCGGCGCTCGGCGACATGCAGCGCGTGCTCGGCGCGCTCGACCCCGCCGACGACGACCGGCCCGACGGGACCGGCGGCGCGCCACGGCCGCCCGCACCCACCGAGACCGATCTCGGCACCGTCGTCGAGCGCTTCCGCGCGGCCGGGCTGCCGCTCACCGTGACGGGTCTCGACACCCTGCTCCCCGAGGACACGACGCTGCGGCTCGCGGTCGTGCGGATCGTCGCCGAGGGCCTGACGAACGTGCTGCGCCACGCGCCCGGGACACCGTCGGTGCGCGTCGCGGTCCGGCGCACGGACTCGGCGGTCGAGGTCACCGTCCTCGACGAGGGCGGCACCCGGCCCGGGACCGGTGGCGGCACGCACCGCGGCATCCTCGGCATGCGGGAGCGCGCCGCGCTGCTCGGGGGCCACGTCGACGCCGGACCCCGGCCCGAGGGTGGCTGGCGCGTGCACGTGGTGCTGCCGTGGCGCCACGACGGGGGAGCGGACGGAGGGGACGACGCGTGACGACGGTGCTGCTCGTGGACGACCAGGCGCTGCTGCGCATGGGCTTCCGCCTCGTGATCGAGTCCGAGCCGGACCTCGAGGTCGTCGGCGAGGCGTCCGACGGCCGGGTCGCGCTCGACCAGGTCGCGGCGCTCCGGCCCGACGTCGTGCTCATGGACGTCCGCATGCCCGGCATGGACGGCATCGAGGCGACGCGCCGGCTCGCGCTGGAGCACCCGGGGTCGCGGGTGCTCGTCCTGACGACGTTCGACGTCGACGAGTACGCGTTCGCCGCGCTGCGCTCGGGGGCCAGCGGGTTCCTGCTCAAGACCGCGCGCCCCGAGGAGCTCGTCGAGGCCATCCGCACGGTCGCGTCGGGCACGTCGGTCGTCGCGCCCCGGGTCCTGCGCCGCATGCTCGACCTGTTCGCCCCGCACCTGCCCACCGGGTCCGGCGGCGACGCCGGCGACGGCCTCGACCCTCGCCTGCAGGCGCTCTCGCCCCGCGAGACGGACGTGCTGCGGTGCATGGCCGAGGGCCTCTCGAACGCCGAGATCGCCGAGCGCCTCACGGTGTCCTCGACGACGGTCAAGACGCACGTCGGGAACGTGCTCGCGAAGCTCGAGGTGCGCGACCGGGTCCAGGCGGTCATCGCGGCCTACGAGTACGGGCTCGTCGAGCGCGGCGGCGACGCGTGGTCCGCCGGGAGCCGCTGAGCGTCAGCGTGCGCGGCTGAGCAGCGCGACGAGGAACTCGGCGGTCGGGCCGAACGGGCGCAGGTCCCACGTCGCGAACCGCTGGTCGACGACGAGGCCGGCCTGCTCGGCGTCGGGCGTGAGCTGCTCGAACGCGTAGCCGCGGCCCGCGCCGAAGCCGATCGCGAGGCGGCCGTCGTCGCGCAGGTGCGCCCCGACCCGGCGGAGCACCTCGACGTGCGTGCCGGGCGCGACGAACGTCAGGACGTTGCCGGCCATCACGGCGACGTCGAACGGCTCGCGCACGCCCGCCGCGGGGAGGTCGAGCTCCGCGAGGTCGCCGACGTGCCAGTCGCCGTCCGGGTGGTCCTCGCGCGCGGCCGCGACGAGCACCGGGTCGACGTCGACGCCCACCACGGTGTGCCCCCGCCGCGCGAGCTCCCCGCCGACGCGCCCCGGCCCGCAGCCCGCGTCGAGCACGCGTGCGCCGCGCGGCACGAGCGCGTCGACGAACCGGGCCTCGCCCGCGAGGTCGTCACCCGCGGCGGCCATCGCCCGGAAGCGCTCGACGTACCACGCCGAGCGGTCCGGGTTCGCGGCGCCGATGGTCTCCCAGAGGGTCGGCTCACGCATGCGCGGCGGGCGCCGGCCACCGGTCGACGTCGTCGTGCTCGAGCTCGAACCACACGCGCTTCGCGGCCTCGCCCTCGGCGGGCTCGATGCCCCACCGGGTCGACAGCTCGTCGACGAACATGACGCCCCGGCCGCCCGTGGCGTCCACCGGGGGGTGCCGCAGGATCGGCTCGGTGCGGGCCCCGTCGGTCACCTCGACGCGCGTGCGCTGCCCGTCGACGTCGACGCACAGGTGGACCGGTGGGTCCGCGTGCGCGACCGCGTTGGTCACCGTCTCGCTGACCAGCAGCACCAGCACGTCCAGCGCCTGACCGTCGACGCCGGCCTCGACGAGGCGGTCCCGGGCCCAGCGTCGTGCCGGTGCGACGGCCTTGACGTGCGGGCTGATGTGAGTCTCGGCGTGCATGACGTTCTCCCCCCGCGCGGTTGCCTGACGCACTTCCACGGTGGGTCACGCCGCCCGGTCCGGCAACCCGAGGGCACGCCCGTCTCGCGCGCCGGATGGTGCCCGTGGGCAACCGGGACGGGGGCGCGTGGAACGATGATCCCGTGCCGAACAGCCCCGACCCGCGCCCCGGCCCGCCCGACGGGTCGACGCGCAGCCGCCGTGACCTGCGCCGATGGCGGCAGTACCTGGCCGACGAGCGCGCCGAGGCCTCGGTGTACCGGGACCTGGCGTCGCGCCGCACCGGGGAGGAGCGCGACATCCTCCTCGCGCTCGCCGACGCCGAGCGCCGCCATGAGGACCACTGGCTCGAGCTGCTCGGCGACGACGTCGGCCGCCCGCTGCGGGGCGACGTGCGCACCCGGGTGCTGGGCTGGCTCGCGCGGCGCTTCGGGTCGGTGTTCGTGCTCGCGCTGGCGCAGCGCGCCGAGGCCCGCGGCTCGTACGAGAAGGACGCCGACGCGACCGCGCAGATGGCCGCCGACGAGCGGATCCACGAGGAGGTCGTGCGCGGGCTCGCGACCCGGGGGCGCAACCGCATCTCGGGCACGTTCCGGGCGGCGGTCTTCGGCGCCAACGACGGCCTGGTCAGCAACCTCGCGCTCGTGCTCGGCATCGGCGCCTCGGGTGCCTCGCAGTCGACCGTGCTGCTGACGGGCCTCGCGGGGCTGCTCGCGGGGGCGCTGTCGATGGCCGCCGGGGAGTTCGTCTCGGTGCGGTCCCAGCGCGAGCTGCTCGAGGCGTCCGCGCCCGGGCCGCACGCGCGCGCCGCCCTCCCGCACCTCGACGTCGAGGCCAACGAGCTCGCGCTGGTCTACCGCGCGCGCGGCATGACCGAGGACGCCGCGCACGAGCGGGCGCGCGAGGTGCTCGCCTCGTTCGGGACCGTCCCGACCCCGGCGCTCGGCGTGCCGGCGCTGTCGCCGTCGGGGTCGGGCGCGGGTCCGGCGGGCAGCGACGACGAGGACGAGCACGAGACCGTCGGGACGGCGGTCGGCGCCGGGGCGGCGAGCTTCTGCTTCTTCGCGTCGGGGGCGCTCATCCCCGTGCTGCCGTACCTGTTCGGGCTCGACGGGTGGCCGGCCGTGGCGATCGCGTCGGTGCTGGTCGGGCTCGCGCTGCTCGGCACGGGCGCGACGGTCGGGGTGCTCTCGGGCGGTCCGCCGGTCCGCCGCGCGCTGCGCCAGCTCGCGATCGGCTACGGCGCGGCGGCGGCGACCTACGCGCTCGGGCTGCTGTTCGGCACGACCGTCGGCTGACCTGCGGGTCGCCCCGAGGGGCGGTTCGCCCGATCAGCCGCCGGTGGACCCGTCGCGCGTCCCGGTGGACCCGTCGGACCCGTCGGGCCCCGCGCCACCGGACCCACCCGTGGGCCCGTCGGGCTCCCCGGCCCGGGGTGCGCCGGCCACTGCCGGTCCGCCCGCACCGCCGTGGTGGCTGAGCGGGCGGCGGCGGATGAGGACCGCGACGACGACGCCGAGCGCGGCGAGGGCCGCGACCGTCCCGGCGAGCAGCACGTTCGTCGCCGAGGCCTCGGCCGCGGGGTCCCGCTCGGCCGGTTCGGCGGACTCGGTCGCCTCGGGCGCCGTGGGCGTCGTCGTCGGGGTCGCCGTCGGCGTCTCGGCGGTCGGGGTCGCAGCGGGGTCGGCCGCCGCGGGCTCGTCGCCGACCGTCGTCGGGCCCTGCGCCGTGAACGTCAGCTGCCCCTCGATGGGGTGCCCGTCGGCGGACGTGACGCGCCACAGCACCGAGTAGTCCCCGGCGGGCAGCTCGCCGCTCAGGCCCTGCGCCACGCTCGCGTCGGTCAGGACCGCCTCGCCGCTCGACACGACCCGCCCGTCGGGCGCGCGGACCTCCACGACGGTGCCCAGTGCGACCGCCGGCTCGTTGAACGTGAGCGTGACCTGGGCCGGGGCGGTCGCGGCGGTCGAGCCGTCCGCCGGGTCGGACGAGACGAGCGTGTTGTGGGCCGCCGCGGGACCGGCGCCGAGGAGCGCCAGACCGAGCCCGACGAGCACGGCCACGAGCGCAGCGGACCGCGCTTCGAGCGGTGCCCCGAGACGCGCCCGCACCTCCGTCCGTCGGCCTTCGGGAGCGGTGCGGAGGCGGGTCGTCGGGCGGCCGGGAGCGTGCGGGAGCATGCCTCGACCCTAGGCCGGGCTCGTCCGCGAGACGGACTTTCGTTTCCGGGTAAGGACAGGCTAACCTCACGCTCGTGACCACCGACGACCTCGCGCCCGCGCTCCAGGGCACCGCGCTCCGCCTCGGCTACCACGGCCGCACCGTCGTGCAGGAGGCCTCGCTGCGCCTGCACGCGGGCGAGGTGACCGCGCTCGTCGGGCCCAACGGCTCGGGCAAGTCCACGCTGCTGCGCTCGCTCGCGCGCCTGCACCGCCCCGACGCCGGCCAGGTCACGCTCACCGACTGCGCCGACGCGCTCGCGCTCTCCGCGCAGGACTTCGCGCGCCGCGTGACCCTGCTTTCCCAGCACCGCCCGACGCCGAGCGGCGTGTGCGTGCGCGACGTCGTCGGCTACGGCCGCCACCCGCACCGCGGCCGCTGGCGCACGCAGGACCCCGACGGCCCCCGCGCGGTCGCCTGGGCGATGGAGGTCACGGGCACGACGGCGATGGCCGACCGCGGCGCCGACGAGCTCTCGGGCGGCGAGCTCCAGCGCGTGTGGCTCGCGACGTGCCTCGCGCAGGACACCCGCGTGCTGCTGCTCGACGAGCCCACGAACCACCTCGACCTGCGCTACCAGGTCGAGATCCTCGACCTCGTGCGCGACCTGGCCGACGACCACGGCGTCGCCGTCGGCGTCGTGCTGCACGACCTCGAGCAGGCCGCCGCCGTCGCGGACCACGTCGTCCTGCTGCGGTCGGGCGAGGTCGTCGGCGCGGGCGAGCCTGTCGACGTCCTGACCTCCCCGGCGCTCAGCGAGACCTACGGGCTGCGCGTCGACGTCGTGCACGACCCGGTCACGGGCCGCCTCACGACGCACCCCGTCGGCCGCCACACGACCCGCGCGCGCGCCCGCACCCCGGAGCTCGCGGTCGCCAACTGACGACCCGGCACCGCCCGGCACCACCCCGAAGACCCCCGCACGACCACCCCCACCCCGAGGAACCCATGCGATCCCTGCGCTCCCCCCTGCCCGCGCTCGCCCTGACGGCGGCCACCGCGCTCCTGCTGACCGCGTGCGGCAGCACCGAGGCGCCCGCCGACGCCGAGGAGACCACGGCCTCGTCCGACGCCGGTCCGGTCACCGTGACCGACGACCGCGGCGAGGTCGAGCTCGACGCGCCCGCCGAGAAGGTCGTCTCGCTCGAGTGGGGTCTCACCGAGAACCTGCTGTCGCTCGGCGTCACGCCGGTCGGCGCCGCGGACGTCGAGGGCTACAACACGTGGGACCAGATCGTCCCGCTCGAGGGCGACGTGACCGACGTCGGCACGCGCGGCGAGCCGAGCCTCGACGCGATCGCCGGTCTGGGCGCCGACCTCGTCGTCACCACGACCGACCTGCCCGAGAACGTCATCGCGCAGATCGAGGAGACCGTCCCCGTGATCGCGCTGCGCGGCTCGGACGCGAGCGACCCGATCGGCCACATGCGCCGCACGATCGAGGTGCTCGGCGAGGCGACCGGGCGGTCCGACGAGGCCGCCGACGTGCTCGCGGAGTACGACGCGGCGGTCGAGGAGGGCAAGGCCGCGCTCGCCGAGGCCGGGCTCGAGGGCTCGTCCTTCACGATGGCCGACGGCTGGGTCGCGGACGGCACCGTCTCCGTGCGCATGTTCACCGAGGGCGCGTTCCTCGGCGCGCTCGGCCAGGAGATCGGCCTCGTCAACGCCTGGGAGGGTGAGGGCGACCCCGACTACGGCCTCGCGGTGACCGACGTCGAGGGCCTCACGCAGCTCAGCGACGCACCGTTCCTCTACCTCGCGAGCGCGAGCGAGGCCGACCCGTTCGGTGAGGCTCTCGCGACCAACCCGATCTGGACCGGCCTGCCGTTCGTCGCCGCCGGCAACGTGCACCGCCTGCCCGACGGGATCTGGCAGTTCGGTGGCCCCGCGGCCGCCCAGGCGTGGATCGAGGCGACCGTCGAGGCGCTGACGGCGGCATGACCACCGCGAGCGTGACACCGGCAGGGGGAGGGGCCGCGCGCGCCGACGCGCCCGGCTCGACCCCTGACGCCCCCGAGTCCCCGGCGGCACCGCCCGGACGCGCGCCGCTCGGCGCCGTCCCGGCCCTGCGCGTCGCGGCGGTGCTGGCGGCCGGTGTCACGCTCGTCGTCGTCCTCGGCCTCGTCGACCTGACGCTCGGCACGTCGGGGATCGGCGCGGGCGACCTGCTCGGGCTGCTGACCGGGGGAGCGGGCGGCGAGGCGGAGCAGACCGCCGCGGTGCTCGTCGCCTCGCGTCTGCCCCGTGTCCTCTCGGCGCTGCTCGTGGGCGTCGCGCTCGGCGTCTCGGGCGCGATGCTGCAGTCCGTCGCGCGCAACCCCCTCGCGTCGCCGGACACGCTCGCGGTCAACGCGGGCTCCTACCTGCTCGTGACCGTCGCCGCCGTCACGGGGCTCACGCTGCCGTTCGCGGCGACGGGTGCGGTCGCGTTCCTCGGCGGGCTCGGCGCGGCCGCGCTCGTGCTGCTGCTGAGCCGCGGCGGTGCCTCGGGGCCGACGCGGCTCGTCCTCGCGGGGTCCGCGGTGATGCTCGCGCTGTCCGCGCTGACGTCGCTCCTGCTGCTGCTCTTCGAGCAGGAGACCATCGGCCTGTTCGCCTGGGGCAGCGGCTCGATCGTGCAGTCCGGCCCCGAGAAGGTCGTGCAGGCCGCGCCCGCGGTGCTGCTCGTCGCGGTGTTCGCCGTCGTGCGTGCCCGCCGCCTGGACCTGCTCGCGCTCGGTGACGACACCGCGACGGTCCTGGGTCTCGACGTGCGCCGCACGCGCGTCGAGGCGGTGCTCGTCGCGGTCCTGCTCGCCGCGATCGCCGTCACCGTCGCCGGGCCCATCGGCTTCGTCGGCCTGTGCGCGCCCGCGATCGCGCGGCTCGTCGCGCCGCTCGCCCCGGGCCTGCACCGCCACCGGCTCCTGCTGCCCCTCGCGGCGCTCGCCGGCTGCGTCGTGGTGCTCGCCGCCGACATCCTGCTGCGCACGTGGCTCCCCGGGACCGACGGCGTCGCCGTGCCCACGGGCGTCGTGACGAGCGTCTTCGGCGCCGTCGTCCTCGTGGCCCTCGCCCGCCGCATCCGCGACAGCTCGCCGGTCTCCGCGCCGAGCACGAGCCGTGGGCGCGGGCCGGCGTCGCGCCGCCGCTTCCTCGTCGTCACGGCGGTGCTCGCCGCGCTGGTCGTCGCGACGGTGGTCGGCGGCCTGCTGCTCGGCGACACGCTGCTGCTCACGGGGGACGTCGCGAACTGGCTGTCCGGCCGCAGCGGGCCGGGCGTGACCGCGGTGCTCGACCAGCGCGCGCCGCGGGTGCTCGCCTCGCTCGTCGCGGGTGCCGCGCTGGGGCTGGCCGGCACGACCGTGCAGGCGGTGTGCCGCAACCCGCTCGCCGAGCCCGGGCTGCTCGGCGTGACCGGCGGCGCGGGCGTCGGCGCCATCACGCTGCTCGTCCTCGTCCCCGGCGTGAGCATCTGGGCCGTCACCGGCGCGGGCGGGCTGGGGGCGCTCGTCGCGTTCGCGCTCGTCTACGGCCTCGCGTACCGCCGCGGGCTCAGCTCCGACCGGCTCGTGCTCATCGGCGTCGGCGTGAGCGCGGGCACGACGGCGCTCGTGACGATCATCGTCGTGACGTCGAGCCCCTGGGACTCGACGCTCGCGCTCACCTGGATGTCGGGGTCGACGTACGGGCGCTCGTTCGCGCAGTCGTTCCCCGTGCTCGTGATGCTGCTGCTGGTCACGCCGTTCGTGGTGCGGGCCCGCCGCGACCTCGACCTCCTCGCCCTCGACGAGGACGTGCCGCGCGTGCTGGGCGTCCCGCTCGAGCGGACCCGGCTCGTGCTGCTGCTCGCGTCGGTGCTGCTCGCCGGCTCCGCGGTCTCGGCGATCGGGGTCGTCGGCTTCGTCGGCCTCGTCGCGCCCCACGCCGCCCGGGCCCTCGTCGGTGCCCGGCACACGAGGGTCGTGCCGGTCGCGCTGCTGCTCGGCGCGGCGCTCGTCGGGGTGGCCGACGTGCTCGGGCGCACGCTCATCGCGCCTGCGCAGGTCCCCGCGGGGCTCGTGACCGCGCTGATCGGGACGCCGTACTTCGTGCTGCTCCTGTGGCGCACGCGGGCGTGAGGACCCGTCCCGGCGTCCGTGTGACGGACGCCACTCCGCAGCCCGGGAATGCCGGGTTAGGGTAGCCATACCTCGCGGAGGGTTGCCTAACCTTCTGGGCACCTCCGGCCGTGAGGCCCGTCGATCAGGAGTGCATGTGACCGAGCTGCTGGTGGCCCCGACCATCGCACCCTTCCGGGCCTTCGCCGTGCGCGTCACGCGCATCGAGGACCTCACGCCGAGCTTCCGCCGCATCACGTTCACGGGCGACGACCTCGACGTCTTCGCGGACAACGGCCGCGACCAGCGCATCAAGCTGATCCTCGCCCGCACGCCCGGCGAGGACGGCACGACGGCCGCCGACTGCGGCGCCGCGCTCGACACGCTCCTCGCCGGCGAGGGTGGGCTCGACTGGTTCACCTCGTGGCGCGAGGCGCCCGACGCCGTGCGCCCGGTCATCCGCACGTACACGATCGCGAACGTCCGGCAGGACCTCCGTGAGATCGACGTCGACGTCGTCCTGCACGGGGACCTCGGCCCGGCGTCCCGCTGGGCCGGCAGCGCCCGGGTCGGCGACACGCTCGGCGTGTGCGGCCCCGACGCCCGCCACCCCGGCCCGCACGGCGGCATCGAGTGGGCGCCGCCGGAGCACGCGCTCGCTCTGCTGCTGGCGGGCGACGAGACCGCCGTCCCCGCGATCCGCGGCATCCTCGCGTCGCTGCCCGCCGACGCGCGCGGCGAGGCCGTCCTCGAGATCCCGCACGCCGCCGACGTCCTCCCGCTGCGCGCCCCCGCGGGCGTGCGCGTCACGTGGCTCGCCCGCGAGGGCGCCCCGCACGGGTCCGCGCTCGTCCCCGCGGTCCAGGCCGCGGCCGGCCGGCTGCTCGACGCCCCGGTCGGCGGGGCGGCGTCCGTCGCCGGGTCGATCGAGGACGTCGACGTCGACGCGCAGATCCTGTGGGAGGTCCCCGTCGACCCCGACGGCGAGCCCCTCACCCGCTCGACCGAGCTGTACGCGTGGCTCGCCGGGGAGGCCGGCGCGATCAAGACGCTCCGCCGCCACCTCGTCGCCGAGCGCGGCGTCGACCGCCGGTCGGTGGCGTTCATGGGGTACTGGCGCGAGGGGCGTGCCGAGGGCGCGTGACGCCACCGGCCGTTCTGGTGCGGGTCGTCGGAGGGCCTCGGCGCGCACGCTGACGAGGTGAGCGCGGGCCTCGGCGCCGGCCCGCCTCGTACGATCGCCCGGTGCCTCCCCGCTCGCCGCTCCCGGCACGCCACGGCCTCGACGCAGCCCGCCTGCGCACCCCGGACCGCCACCGCGCGACGCCGGACCCCTGGCCGACGATGGGCGCCTGGCTCCGTCACCGGCTGCCCGAGCACGTCGACGTCCCGGGGATGCTCGCGCAGGAGCGGTTCGTCGACGAGGACGGCCGCGCCCTGCGCGACGACGAGCCGTACGCCCCGGCGCGGTACGTGTGGTTCCACCGCGACCTGCGCGACGAGCCGGTGGTGCCGGGGACGATCCACGTCGTGCACCGGGACGAGCGGCTCGTCGTCGTCGACAAGCCGCCGTTCCTCTCGACGATCCCGCGCGGCGGGCACGTCATGCAGAGCGTCGTCGTCCGGCTGCGCGCCGAGCTGGGGCTGCCCGAGCTGTCGCCGCTGCACCGGCTCGACCGGGTGACGTCCGGGCTGCTGATGCTCGCGACCGAGCAGCGGTGGCGCGGTGCCTACCAGTCGGCGTTCGAGCGGCGCGCGGTCGGCAAGACGTACCGGGCGCTCGCGCCGCTGCGTGCCGACCTCGAGCTGCCCGTGGTCGTGCGGAACCACATCCACAAGGAGCGCGGCACGTGGTGCGCCGAGGTGGTGCCGGGTGCGCCGGTCAACGCGGAGACGCTGGTGGAGGTCGAGCGGGAGGTCGACGCGGCGGAGGTCAGCGGCCCCGCGAGGGTCGGCGAGGCGGGCGCAGGCGACCGGTTCGCCGTCTACCGGCTGACCCCGCGCACGGGCCGGACGCATCAGCTGCGGCTGCACCTGGCCGGGCTCGGCATCCCCATCGTCGGTGACCCGCTCTACCCCGTCGTGCGCGACGTCCCGGTCGACGACTTCCGCCACCCGCTCCAGCTCCTCGCCGCAGAGGTGGCGTTCACCGACCCGGTCGACGGTCGGCGCCGCGAGTTCCGCAGCGTCCGGTCGCTCCCGCTGCCCGCGGAGGACTGAGCCGCGGTACGCGGCCCGCGGCCCGCGTTCAGGAGGGCAACGCCGCCATGATCTGGGCATGCGCCCGGTCCTTCATCTCCTCACCCGGGTAGTACTGCCGGAAGACGTCCTCGGCCTCCTCGACGGTCGAGATGCGACACACCGTGAGCAGGTGAGCGATGTCGCCGCTGTCACGACGGCCGCGGCCGACGTTCAGCTTCATCGCGAGCAGCATGTCGGCCGGCGCGACGAGGATCTCCACGGCAGCTCGACTGACGACCGGCGTCCACCGGGGCTCGCCTGAGAACGGCCAGAACTGCACGACTGCGTTGTTGACCCACTCGACCGGCCAGGCGCGCGTCTCCGCGACTGCATGCACGTGAGCCATGACCTCGTCCTGCTGGCCGTGGCCACGTCGATATCCGTCGTCGACTCACGGTTCCCGAACCGGGAGATCGCGAGAGCGGCGCCGCCCACCACGCAGATCCGCGTGGTGACGTCGCCGTCAGCCAGCCGCGCGGCGAGGTCGGTGAGTGCGTCGAGGATCGCCTCGCGGTCGCAGAGCTGCGTCATGCGGACGCCAGCTCAGTGGGTGCCAGGTAGACGCGGCGCCGGGCGAAAGCCGCGGGAGCGGTGTCCCTGTCGTGGGCGCGTCCGTACGCCGAGTCGTCCACGAACCAGTCGGACCCGAGGAAGCGTGACGGCGCGTCGACCCAGGCCGGGACGGGAAGGCCGTCGGCGGTCAGCAGGTGCTCCACGAGACCGGCGATCAGGGCGTCGAACGGCGCGGTCCCGGTCGACGCGGGTTCCGTGAGGCACAGAGCGACCCGTACGCCCGCGTCCTGGGAGCGCAGCGTGTCATGGAGCTGGAGAAAGGCTCGGAACGCACCGTCCGAGTCGTCGGTCCCGAGGCGTCGCGCGATCTCGTCCGCGAACACCGCCACGGGGGCGGCGAGTGTCGGCACGCTGATGAGGCGGTGACCGGTCCCGGCGAGCAGGCGGTCCAGCACGCCGACCGACGGGTCACGGGTGCCTTTCTCGATGGCGATGATCGCGGGCCGGTCGGTGCTCGCTGCAACCGCGAGCTGGCGTTGGCTGAGGCGTCGCGCGGCACGTCCTGCGCGCAGGAGGGTGGCTGCGGCGGTCATCTGCCCCCGTTCGTCGTGGTAGCGAATATGCTACCGCATCGGCGTCGTGCGGCGTCAGGGGAGGTCCAGCAGCCCGGTCAGCGCGTCGTCGATCCGCTGCATGTCCGCGAGCGGGAGGAACCCGACGAGGTCACCGAGGCGGGCCTGCGGGTCGGCGGCTGCGGCGCGGGCGTCGATCTCGGCCTGCCGGCGCCACTGCTCGCGGCGCAGCAGAGCGATGCCGTCCCGGATCACCGCCTCGACCGGCACGCCGCGCTCGGCGCAGGCCGCGTTCAGCTCGTCGCGGGTGCTCGCGCGTACGGGCACGGTCGTCGTCTCGGCCATGCCGGCCGGTCTACATCGCGTCTACGACAGCGAGGTTGCCCGTCACGCCACCGGGTGCCGCGCGTCGTACCGCCGGAAGCCCGGGTGCCGCCACGTGAACAGCAGCACGCCGACGACGCACGCGAGCCCGCCGAGCACCGCGGCCCACCCGACGCCGGTCATGTCCGCCGTCCCGCCGAGCACGAGGTCCCCGAGGCGGGGGCCGCCCGCGACCACGACGATGAACACGCCCTGCAGCCGCCCGCGCATCGCGTCCGGGGTCGCCGCCTGCAGGATCGTCGAGCGGAAGATGCTGCTGATCGAGTCGGCGGCGCCCGCGAGCACCATGCACGCCGTCGCCGGCCACAGCACCCACGTCGCCGCACCGCCGGGGCCCGGCCCGGGGGCGAGCTCGACCACGACGCCGAACGCCGCGACCGCCGTGCCCCACCCGAGCACCGCCACGACCACGGCGTACCCCTGCCGGTGCACGCGCCCGATCGGCCCCGACAGCAGCCCGGCGAGCGCCGAGCCGGTGGCGACGCCGGCGAGCAGGATGCCGGCGGTCGTGGCGCCGCCCCCGAGCACCGTCGTGCCGATCGCCGGGAAGAGCACGCGCGGCATCGCGAGGACCATCGCGGTCAGGTCGATCGCGAACGTCGCGCGGATGTTGGGTCTCGTGGCGAGGAACCGCAGGCCCTCGGCGACGGAGGCCAGCCCCGCGCGGCGCACCTGTCCCTCGGGCGGCAGCGGGGGGAGAGCGACGAGCGAGACGACGGCACCGACGAGCAGCACGACCTCGACGGTGTACGCCCAGCCGTACCCGGCGCGCCCGACGAGCAGCCCGGCGAGCAGCGGCCCGATCGCCATGCTGATCCCGAAGGACAACCCCGAGAGCGCGTTGGCGGCGGCCAGCAGCCGGGTGCCGACGAGGCGCGGGACGATCGCCGACCGTGCGGGGGAGTTGATCGCGAACAGGCCGTTCTGCAGCGCGACGAGCACGTAGAGCACGCGCACGTCGTCGAGCCCGAGCCACGCCTGCACCGCGAAGCCGGCGGCGACGAGCCAGAGCCCGGTCGACGTCGCGAGGATCACGCGACGCCGGTCGTACGCGTCGATGAGCGCGCCGCCGTACAGGCCGAGCAGCACGAGCGGGACGAAGCCCGCGAGCCCGACGAGACCCACGCTCAGGTTCGACCGCGTCAGGTCCCAGACCTGGAGCCCGACGGCCGTCGTCGTCAGGCCGGTGCCGACCGCGGAGAGCGACGTGCCCAGCCACATCCGGCGGTACGGGACGCTGACGCGCAGCGGGGTCAGGTCGACGAGCAGGCGGGGCACCCGCCCCATCCTCCCGTGCCGCGCGCGCCACCGCCGCCCGTCGCACCGCCGCCCGTGCCGGACGCGGCCGTCCGCCGCCGCCCGGGTCGAGCCGGGCCGTCAGGCCAGCGGCACCGTGAACCACACGCGCTTGCCGTCGCGCGTGGGCAGCCAGCCCCAGCTGCGCGCGAGGCGCTCGACGACGCGCATCCCCTGCCCGCCGGTGCGCTCCATGTCGACGTCGAGCACCACGGGCGGGCAGGGGTTGCCGTCGGTCACGGACACGGTGAGCTCCTGGGGCGTGCACGCCATGTCCAGGTCGATCGCGTCCCTCACCCGCCCGTACTTCACGGCGTTGGTGACGACCTCGCTCGTGAGGAGCTCGACGACGTGGAGGGTCGGCTCGGACGCGCCGTAGGAGCGCGCGAGCCGGACGCTCCACTGGCGGCCGAGCCGGGCAGAGCTGAGCAGTGCGGGGACGTGCATCGAGCCACCTCGTTCACGTCGGTAGTGACCACCATGCGTCCCCGGGCACGATCGCGCCGAGTGGGTGAAGTTTCACCTACCGCGGCACCGCGACGCCGGGCCGCTCGTCCGTGTCGAGCCGGACCGCGACGAGCGCGACGTCGTCCTCGTGCCGACCGCGCGAGAGCCGCTCGAGCACGCCGTCGACGAGCCCGTCGAGGTCCTGTCCCGCGAGCTCGGCGACGACCTCCAGCAGGAGCGTCATGCCCGCCCGCACCGACCGGTCGCGGCGCTCGACGAGCCCGTCCGTGTACAGCAGCACCGTCGCTCCGGGCTCGAGCGCGAGCTCCTGGTCCGTGCGGGGCCACGACGAGGACATCCCCAGCAGCAGGTCGTTGGTCCGCGCGTCGAGCAGGTGGGCCGTGCCGTCGGGGCGCAGGACCACCGGCGCCGGGTGGCCGGCGTTCGACCAGCGCAGGACGTGCGGACCCCCGCCCGGCCCCGGCTGCTCGACACGGGCGACCACGGCGGTCGCGGTCGTCCCCACGCCCAGCCCCTGCATCGCGGCGTCGAGCGTGCCGAGGATCGCGGCCGGCGTCCCGCCCGTCGCGTACGCGATGCCCCGCAGCAGCGAGCGCACCTGGCTCATGTCCGCGGCGGCCGTGATGTCGTGGCCCATGACGTCGCCGATGACGAGCACGGTCGAGCCGTCGGGCTGCCGGAACGCGTCGTACCAGTCGCCGCCGACCTCCGCGGCCTCGGCCGCCGGCTGGTAGCGGACGACGACCTGCACGTGCTCGGGCTGGACGGGCGGCGCGAGCAGGCTGCGCTGCAGGCCCTCGGCGATGGTGTGCTGCTCGCTGTACAGCCGCGCGTTGTCCACGGCCAGCCCGGCGCGCTCGGCGAGCTCGAGCGCCGCGAGCAGGTCGGTGCCGCCGAGCCGGGGCCGGCCGGCGCCGCGGCACAGCGTGATGAGCGCGCTCGTGCGGCCCCGGGCCCGCAGCGGCAGCACCGCCCCGGTGTCGGGGGCGAGCTCCCGGATCAGCGCGCGCGCCTCGGGGGAGCCCAGGTACTGCGCCATCGACTCGGCGGCCGGCGAGAGGACGAGCGACGGCTCGCCGGTGCTGATCGCCTGCGCGACGAACGACGACGTGAGGTCGAGCGTCTCGAGGCGGATCGCGGCGTAGCGCTCGAGGGTCGCCCGCATCGCGGGGTCGACGTGCCACGTGCCGACGTCGCGCAGACCGTGCTCCTCGACGCGCGTGATGATGCACCAGTCGGCCAGCGCCGGGACCACGTGCCGCCCGACGCTCGCGAGGGCCTCGTCGATGTCGAGCGTCGCGCCCAGGTCCTGGCTCGCGCGCGCGAGCAGCTCGAGGCGGCGGGTGGCGCGGTCGGCGCTCGCGAGCGCGGCCTCGGCGGCCTGCCGGGCGTTCCGCCGCTCCGTGATGTCGAGGAAGTAGACGGACAGCCCGTCCGCGGTGGGCCACGCGCGCAGCTCGTACCAGCCGTCGAGCGGTGCGGGGTAGTACGCCTCGAACTCCTGCGGGTGGCCGGTCCGGACGACGTCGCGGTAGTGCGTCTCGAACGGCGACCCGACCGCCGCCGGGAAGAGCTCCCAGATGTCGCCGCCGAGGAGCTCCTCGCGGCGCCGTCCGAGCAGGCGCTCCGCCTCGGCGTTGACGTAGGTGAAGCGCCACTGCGCGTCGAGCGAGTAGAAGGCCGCCGACATGGTCTCGAGGACGCGCGTGAGGCGGGCGTCGGAGTCCCGGTTCTCCGTCGTGTCGTACGCGACGCCGAGCACGCGCACCGCGGTCCCGTCCGGCCCGGCGACGGCGGTCCCGCGCGCCTGGACCCAGCGGGTGACCTGCCCGGGAAGCACGACGCGGTACTCCGCCTCGTACGTCGAGCACGTGGCGATCGCCTCGTCGAGCGCCCGCCCGACGCGCGCGACGTCGTCGGGGTGCAGCCGGGCGTTGAACGCCCCGATGGTGCGCCCGAACTCCTCGCGGGTGTAGCCGAAGATCTCGAGCAGCCGGTCGTCCCAGACGAGCGTGCCGGTGCGCAGGTCCCAGTCGAAGCTGCCGACGCCGCCGGCGCTGACGGCGAGCTCCCACCGCATGCGGTCCCGCTCGAGGTCGGCCGAGACCGCGGAGAGCTCGAGCTCGCTCGACGCGGTGCGGGCGACCTCGGTGAGCACCGCGACGTCGGTCGCGGTCCACGCGCGCGCCCCGGGCCCGAAGACGCACAGCGCCCCGACGAGGTGGCCGTCGTCGCTCTCGAGCGGGATCCCGAGGTACGCGCCGACCTCGCCCGCGCGCACCGGAGGGAGGTGGCGGACGCGGTCGTCGGTGCTCGCGTCCGCGACGACGAGCGGCGCCCCGTGCTCGACGGTCACCGTGCACAGCGAGTCCTCGAGCGGGCCGGTGCTGCCGACGACGCCCGGCGGCAGGCCCGAGCCGGCGGCGACGAGCTGCTCGTGCGTGAGCAGCGAGACCTGCGCGGACGGTGCGTGCAGCAGGCGGGCTGCGAGGTCGGCGAGCCGGTCGAGCCCGCTCGAGAGCGTGGTGCGCTCGCGGCGGCGGTCGGGGAGCTGCGCGCCGGACGGCGCGGCGGGGGCGACGGGGTCGCTCGCCGGACGTCGAGCTGCGCTCATGGTGCCTCGGTTCTGGGAGCGCCCGGGCGCGCCCGCCGTGGTGAGCGACCCGCGCGGCTGCCGCACGCGAACCGCAGTGCGCCCAGACTAGGCGCAGGCGCGCGGGCCGGGTCCGAGGCGTCTCGGCGTGTGCTGGACGCCGCGTGCAGAACCGGCGGGGCCCGCGCGCGGTGCGGGCGTCGCAGCGGTGCGCGGGCACCAAGGGTCTCCCGGCGCGGCGGCCGGTGCCTGCCCGCCCGGTGCTCGTGCGACGGCCGGTGCACGCCCGGCCGGTGCTCGTGCGACGGCCGGTGCACGGCCGCCCGGTGCTCGGGCGACGGCCCTCCCGCACCGTCGATCGGGGTCACGGGTGACGCTTTCCGGGCACTTTCGCCGGTCCGCCGCCCGAGATGTCCGCATACCGACCGGTTGGTACGGCTACCGCGAAGGCCCTCCGGCGAGTCACGATGAGGCGGTGCGCCACCACCGCACCGGGGTACCCCTCAGCCCCGCAGCCGTCCTGAAGGGCTCCGCAGTGAACCGACTCCTCGCACGACCCGGGCGCAGCGTCGCGTCCGGCCGCCGGGTGCCGCTCGTCGCCACCCTCGGCCTCGCCCTCGCGGCAGGCACGCTCGCCCCGTCCGCCTCCGCCGCGGCCGGCGACCCTGCCACCGTCGAGACGCCGCCGGTGGTGAGCCAGCAGGCCATCGACGCGCACGCGGCGACCGAGCCGCAGCTCACCGTCGACGCCCCGGCCGCCGTGCCGCCCGTCACGGTCGCCGCGAGCCCGTACGAGCGGGGTCCCGCGCCGACCGTCGCCTCGATCGAGGCGGCCCGCGGGCCGTTCGCCGTCGCGCAGACGACCGTGTCCCGGTTAGCCGCGAGCGGCTTCGGCGGCGGCACGATCACGTACCCGACGTCGACGGCCGAGGGCACGTTCGGCGCCGTCGCGATCTCGCCCGGGTACACGGCCGCGCAGTCGAGCATCTCGTGGCTCGGGCCGCGGCTCGCCTCGCAGGGCTTCGTCGTCATCACCATCGACACGAACTCCCGCTACGACCAGCCGTCGTCGCGCGGAGACCAGCTCCGGGCGGCGCTCGCGTACCTCACCGGCAGCAGCAGCGTCCGCAGCCGCATCGACGCGAGCCGGCTCGCGGTCATGGGCCACAGCATGGGCGGGGGCGGTGCGCTGGAGGCCGCGAAGGACAACCCGGCCCTCCAGGCGGCGATCCCGATGACGCCGTGGAACACCGACAAGACGTGGCCCGAGGTGCAGACCCCGACGCTGATCATCGGCGCGCAGAACGACTCGGTCGCCTCGGTGACGACGCACGCGGAGCCGTTCTACGAGAACCTGCCAGGGACCCTCGACAAGGCCTACCTCGAGCTGCGCGGCGCGAGCCACTTCGCGCCCAACACCTCGAACACGACGATCGCGCGGCAGAGCATCTCGTGGCTCAAGCGCTTCGTGGACGACGACGAGCGGTACGCGCAGTTCCTCTGCCCGCCGCCCAGCGGCACGGCCATCTCCGAGTACCGCAGCACCTGCCCGTACTGATCCGGCCGTCCCGTCGGGCGCGGCGCCCGGCGAGCCCGGCACGGTCGGCCCCGGTGACCTCGCGTCACCGGGGCCGACCCGCGCCCGGGCCGGTCACCCACCACGAGCGCCGGCCTGCCGCCGCGGTGTCGCGGAGCCCCTCGTGCGCCTGCGGGACGGCGCCCGACGGCAGGCGGACGTCACGCGATGTTCACACGGTTCCGGGACCTTCGTCCTTGACGCCCGCAGATGTCCGATAGATACGATTCCGGTGGCGCGAGAGCGCTCTCACGACCTCGGGGGCGGTCGTGGCCGGGTCCGGCACCCGCACCCGAGGTGACGTCGTCACCTGGGGGAGAACCGTCATGAACCGTGTCCCGTCGTACGCCCGCCGCGCCCTTGCCGGCCTGGCGGCGACCTTCGTGCTCCTCGGCCTGGGCCTCGCCCCGGCCCAGGCGTCGTCCGGCCTCAGCGCCGACATCCGCGGCACCTGCGTGTGCGACTCCACCGTGGGGGAGTGGGTCGTCACGTGGGAGGTCACGAACCACCGCGACGTCGCCGGCACGATCGGCAACGTGCGCGCGTACCCGGCGGGCCGCGCGCTCGTCGGCCTGCCGAACCGCATCGAGCCCGGCCAGACGGTCCAGGGCACGCAGCGGCTCCAGTCGTGGGAGTACACCGGGTCGGTCGCGTTCGACGTCAACTGGGACGACGGGGCCGTGACCTACGACCACACGTGGCCGATCTACATCAGGATCACCTGCCACAAGGCCTGATCCGCCCGGCGGCCGACCGGCGGCGACCGGGCAGCCCGGCGCCCGCGCGGCACGACGCCCGCCCGCGGTCCGCGTGCCGTGGCCGACCGCCGCGGCCGCCCCGCACGACGACGGGCCCGGCGCACCGCCTCGCGGCGTGCACCGGGCCCGTCGGCCTGCGTGGGTCAGATCCCCTGCCACTCCGGCTTCTGCGCCCACGTCTGCCGGTAGTACTCGCCGAGCTGGAGCCGGCCCGCGGCCGCGTCGTCGACGAGCACCGTGACGTGCGGGTGGAGCTGCAGGACGCTCGCGGGCCACATCGCCGTCACCGGACCCTCGACGAGGTGGTGCACGGCCTGGGCCTTGCGGTGCCCGTGCGCCAGGACGACGAGGTGCTTCGCGGCCATGACCGTCCCGAGCCCCTGCGTGAGCACGTGGCGCGGCACCGCCTCGACGTCGTCGCCGAAGAACCGCGCGTTGTCGAGCCGCGTCTGCTGCGTGAGCGTCTTGATCCGCGTCCGGGACGCGAGCGACGAGCCGGGCTCGTTGAACGCGACGTGCCCGTCGGTGCCGAGCCCGAGGACCTGCACGTCGACCCCGCCCGCGTCCGCGATGGCCTGCTCGTACGCCGCGCACGCCGCCGGGAGGTCCTCCGCGAGCCCGTCGAGGCTCTGCACCGCCGCCGGGTCGAGGTCGACGCGGCCCACGAGGTCGCGCTCGATCACGTTGCGGTACCGCTCGGGGTGGTCGAGGGGCAGCCCGACGTACTCGTCGAGCATGAACGCACGCGCCGCGGCGAACGAGAGGCCCTCCTCGGAGTGCCGGCGCGCGAGCTCGTCGTACACCTTGAGCGGGCTGGACCCGGTCGCCAGGCCGAGCACCGCGTCGGGGGTCCGGCGCAGCAGCGCGTCGATCGCGCCGGCCGCGAGCGCCGCGAGGTGCTCGGTCGAGGGGTGGATGACGACTTCCATCAGCGGACCGCCTGGTTCTCGGGGGCGACGGGGGACACGGGGCTGCGCCGCGCGGCGAGCGCCGCACCGACCGCCGCGACCTGGAGCTCGCGCGGCACGAGGCTGAGCCGCTCGGCGACATGCAGGCTGCGCAGGAACGCGGAGCCCTCGGCCTGGCGGCGCACGGCGGCCGCGACCTCCTCGAGCAGCGGCGCACCGACCTCCGCGACCCCGCCGCCGAGCACCACGTGCTCGACGTCGCACGTGAGGACGAGCATGCGCACCGCGGCGGCGACCGCGTCGACGAACCGGCCCTGGACGGCGAGCGCCTCCCGGTCACCGGCGGCCGCGGCCTCGAAGACCTCCGCCGGTGCCGGGCGCCCGGTGCGGCTCGGCCACGCGGCGTCGATCGCGGAGCCCGACGCGTACAGCTCGAGGCACCCGCGCTGGCCGCACGGGCAGGCGGGGCCGTCGACGACGTAGGGCACGTGCCCGATCTCGCCGGCCGCACCGAGGTGCCCGCGCCGCAGCCGCCCGTCGAGCAGCAGGCCCGCGGCCACGCCGGTGCCGAGCGCGAGGTACGCGAGGTCGCCCCCGAGGCCGAGGAGCTCCGCGGCGCCGAGCGCGGCGGCGTTGAGGTCGTTCTCGACGCCGACCGGCACGCCACCGAGCCGCTCGCGCAGGAGCTCCCCGAGCGGCACGTCCGTGCCGTCGATGCCGAGGTTCACCGCGTGCGAGACGGCGCCCGTGAGCGGCTCGACGACGCCCGGGACGCCCGCACCGACGCCGGTGAGGTCGTCGACCGTGAGCCCCGCCTGCGCGCACAGCGCCTCGACCGCCTCGGCGGCCGACGCCACGACGCCGGCGTGGCCGCGCCGGGTCGGCACGCGCACGCTGCCGTGCACCACCGGGGCGGCGCCGGGCGTGCTGGCGAGCAGCACCCCGAGCACCTTCGTCCCGCCGATGTCGAGCCCGACCGACCAGTCGGCGACCGGGCCGCCGTCCGGCACGGGAGCGTGACCACCGAGGGCCGTGCGCCCGGTCCGCGACGCGCCGACCGCTCCGGGGCCCGCGCCGGCCCGCCCGTCCACCTGCGTGCCCACGTCCCCCTGGCCCCCGACCTGTCCTACCGCATCCGTGACCTGCCCCTCGACCTGCACAGTGACGCCCCCGTCCGTCGCTGGACTCACCCCTTCACCGCCCCCGCGACGAGCCCGCTCGTCATCTTGTTCTGCACGAACAGGAAGAACAGGATCACCGGCACCGCGATGAGCGTGGAGCCCGCCATGACGACGCCCCAGTCGGTCGCGCGGTTCGCCTCGACGAGGCCCTGCAGCCACAGCGGCAGCGTGCGGCGCGACGGCTCGGTCATGACGACCAGGGCCAGGGTGTACTCGTTCCACGCCTGCAGGAACCCGTAGACGCCCGACGCGACGAGCCCGGGGGCGAGCAGCGGGAAGGTGATCTTGAAGAACGCGCCGGTGCGCGAGAGCCCGTCGACCATGCCGGCCTCCTCGAGCTCGATGGGCACGCCAGTCACGAAGCCGCGCAGCATCCAGATCGTGAACGGCAGGATCGCCGCGACGTACACGATCGTCAGCCCGAGCACGGCGTTGACCAGGCCCCAGCTGTCGAGCATCTGGTACTGCGAGATGAACAGCCCCTCGGCGGGGATCATCTGCACGACCAGGATCGCGACGATGAACGACTTGCGCCCGCGGAACCGGAACCGGGACACGGCGAGCGCCGCGACGAACGCGAACAGGATCGCGGCGACGAGCGTCACGGCGGTCACGGCGAGCGACGTCCGGAACGACTCGAAGAACGTCGGGTCGCGGAACACGGCCCGGAAGTTCGCGAGCGTGCCGCCGGTCGGGAAGAACGTCGGCGTGGGCGTCTGCAGCTGGTTCGACGGGAGGAAGGAGCTCGAGATCATCCAGTAGATCGGGAAGACCCAGACGAGTGCGACGAGGACGGCGACCGTCCCGAGCGACCAGCGCCCGACGGCGGCCCTCACAGCTCCTCCTCGCGCAGCATCCGGCGGATGTAGAAGGCGGTCAGGGCGAGGGTCAGGACCAGCATGATCGTGGCCATCGCTCCGGCCATCGAGAACTCCTTGGAGAGCGAGTAGATGTAGGTGCCCAGCAGGTGCGTGTCCCGCGTGGGGGCGCCCGCGCGCTGCAGCACGTAGACCTGGGTGAACACGCGCAGGTCCCAGATGACCTGGAGCAGCGCGACGACGAAGAGCACGGGCTTGACCATCGGGATCGTGATGAGCCGGAACCGGTCCCAGCCGTTCGCGCCGTCGAGCTGCGCGGCCTCCATCGTCTCGGTCGGGACCTGGAGCAGGCCCGCGTAGACCGTGAAGACGACGAACGGCACGCTCATCCACACGACGATGACCGTCGCGACGGCGTAGAAGGACAGCGGCTCGATCAGCCACGAGTGGTAGCGCCAGCCGTCGAGCCCGAGCGGCTCGGCGAGCAGCCAGTTGATGACGCCGTACTGCGAGTCGAACAGCCACTGCCACACCGTCATCGTGGCGAGCACCGGGGTGCCCCACGCGAGCAGCATCCCGACCTGGAGCGTGATGCGGGCGGCGCGGCCGACCTTGGCCATGAGCACCGCGAGCGCCATCCCGATCACCATCGTGAGCGCGGCGTTGACGAGGCAGAACGCGATCGAGCGGCCGATGACGCCCCACACGTAGGGGTCGGAGAGCAGCTCGGTGTAGTTCGCGAGGCCCACCCACTCCGCGGGCCGGCCGAACTGCTGGGCCAGGCCGTACTCCTGGAAGGACAGGACGAGCTGGCGGACGAGCGGGTAGCCGAGGCCGACGGCGACCGCGGCGGTCGCGGGGACCAGCAGCAGGTAGGCGCCGAGGCGGGTGCGCAGCGGGCGCCGGCGCGGGACGACGGGGGGCCGGGTGCCGGCGGCCGCGGGCGGCAGGTCGGCGGGCGGCAGGTCGGGAGGGGTGAGGCCCGGGGCCGGCACGACGCCGGGCGGGGGAGGTGCGGCGGGGGCGACCGCTCGGCCGAGACGGGGGCCGGACATGGGTGCTCCAGGGGGTCGGGCGGGGAGCCCGGGGGCACCGGCGCACGTGGCGCGCGATGCCCCCGGGTGAGTTCCCGCCGGGTCAGTTGAGCGTGTCGGCCAGGAGCTGGTCGGCCTCGGCGGCGGCGGTCTTGAGGTCCGCACCGCTCGCGACCTGCTGGAAGAAGTCCTCCAGGATGCGCGCGCCCTCGACGTCCGCCCACTTCTCGGCGGCCGGCGTGAGCTTGGCGCCCAGCGCGGCGTCGAGCGCGGCCGAGGCGTACACGTCGTCACCGAGCGACGAGGCGTACTCCGAGTTGCCCGGGATGAGCCCGTTGGAGCCGAGCATGACCTGGAACTCCTCGCTGAAGATGATCTTCAGCAGGTTCTGCGCGAGCTCCTGGTTCTCGGACTTCGCGGGGATCGCGAGGTTCGAGCCGCCGGCGAAGACCGTCGCGGGGGTGCCCGCCTCGGTGCCGGGGAGCGCGAAGACGCCGGTCTTCTCCTCGTTGCACTTCTGCTGCTCGGTGAGCAGGGCCTTGGCCTCCGCGGACTCGTCCTCGGGGTCGACGCCCTTGTTGCACTCGGGCAGGTCGATGCTCCACCGCGCCCACGTCGGGGCCGAGAACATCGCGGCCTCGCCGTTGTTGAACGGGACCCACGGCTCGTTGGAGTCGGCGTCCTTCGGGGCGCTCGTCCCGGTCTGGAACAGCGTCTGGACCTCGGCGAGGGCCTCCTGCGACTCGGGGCTCGACAGCGCGCCGGCCCACTCGTCGCCGTCCTTGACCGCGAGCTCACCCCCGTGGGTGTAGATCCAGGCGGTGCCGTTGTACCAGTCCTGGCCCGGGAGCCAGAGCCCCGAGAAGTTGGGCGTCCCGGCCGGGTTGGCGGCCTGGAGCTTGACCGCGGCGTCGTTGAACTCGGCGAGCGTCGTGGGCACGGACACCCCGGCCGCCGCGAACAGGTCCTTGCGGTAGAACACCGCGCGGGCGCCCGAGTAGTACGGGAGCGCGTAGACGGTGTCGTCGACCTTGCCCGCGTCGACGAAGCCCTGGAGCAGCTTCTCGCCGCCGACCTCCTCGTAGAGGTCGCTCACGTCGCTGAACGCCCCGGCGTACGCGAACGTCGGCGTCTGGGTGTTGCCGATCTCGACGACGTCGGGGGTCTGGTCGGCCGAGGTCAGGGCCGTCTGGAGGCGCGGGACGAGCCCGTTCCAGTCCTGCTCCTCGATCACGAGCGTCGAGCCGGGGTTCTCCTCGGCGAACGTCGTGATCAGGTACTCGCGCAGCTCGTCGGACGTGTCGGTCCCGTTGAGCCACAGGCGGATCTCCGCGCCGCCCTCGGGTGCGGTGGCGTCGGTCTCGGCGTCGTCGCCGGCGCCGGAGCTGCACGCGGCGAGCGCGAGCAGTCCCACGGTCGCGAACGCTGCACTACGTAGAATCCTCACGGTGGGGGTTCCTTCCCATGTCGTGTCACGGCGGTGCGGGTCATTGGCGTGGCCGCACCGTCTTGCCGGTTGCTCTCGCTGGTCGGTAGCTCTCGACTGCAGGGCGGGCAGCTCGGGTTCGTCAGCTGAACCCGAGCTGTCCCGACAGCACGAGGACGGCGGCCCCGAGGAGGGTGCCGTCCTCGCCTAGCGGGGTCATCCGCAGCTGGAGGTCGCTGCTGATGACCGGGATGGTGCGCTCCTGCAGGGTCGCCAGCGCGCAGTCGCGCAAGGGGCCGTCCAGGAGCTCGGGGGGGCCGCTGAGAACCACCTCGGAGAGGTTCAGCGCACTCACGACCGGTGCGAGGGCGATGCCCAGGCGCCGGCCGACCGACGCCAGGGCGGCGTCGGTGGCTTCGGGGTCGAGATCCGCGACGCGCCGGCGCAGGGCCGGCACCGACAGCACGGTCTCGAGGCAGCCCCGGCGTCCGCACGCGCAGTGCGCGGCGCGGCCGAGGGGAGCGGTGTCGTGGTCGTCGCGGTCGTCGACGACGGTGACGTGGCCGAGCTCGCCGGCGGCGTGCCGGTGGCCCTGGACGAGGGCGCCGTCGAGCACGATGCCCGCGCCGACGCCCTGGCCGACGGTGAGCACGAGCAGGCCCTCGCCCGACGCGCCGCCGTAGGTGAACTCGCCGAGGACGGCGGCGTTGGCGTCGTTCGCGACGTGCACGGGCAGGCCGAGCCCGGCGCTGAGCGTCGCGGCGAGCGGCACGTCGAACCACTCGCGGTTGGGTGCCTGGAGGACGACGCCCTCGTCGTCGACGACGCCGGGGGAGCCGACGCCGACGCCCAGCACGGGGCAGGTCGCGGTCGCGGCGAGCTCGCGGGCGAAGGCGAGCAGCGCGTCGACGGCGGCGGGTCCGGTGCGCCCGGCGACCGGGGCGGAGCGGCGCTCGACGAGCGTGCCGGACAGGTCGAGCACGGCACCGTGCATGTGCTCGTCGTCGGTGAGGTCGAGCGCGACGATCTGGAACGCCTCGGTGCGCAGGCCGACGAGGATCGCGGGCTTGCCGACCTTGGCCTCGGGGCTCAGGCCGAGCTCCTCGACGAGGTTCTCCGCCATGAGGGAGGCGATGAGGTCGGAGACCGTGACGCGCGTGAGGCCGGTCGCCCGGGCCAGGTCGGCCCGCGAACCGGGGCCCTCGTGGAAGAGGTGCTGCAGCAGCATGGCCCGGTTGTGGGCGCGTCCGTGCTCCGGGAGGACCTTGTCCGTCGGGCGGAGGGTGCGCGTCGTCACATTTGTTAGTAGACCTTCCTAACAAGGGTGTGTCAAGATCTTCGAGTGGCCGAGATCACATCGAGACCTGCGCTTCACACGACCGTCATCCGCGGCCGTGCCGTGACCCCCGAGCAGGTCCTCGACGACGCGCTCGTCGTGGTCGAGGCCCAGCAGATCACGTGGGTCGGGCCGGCGTCCGCCGCCCCCGCCGGCATCGACGTCCCCCCGCGCGACGAGCGGCCCCGCACCCTGCTCCCCGGGCTCGTCGACCTGCACTGCCACGGCGGCGGCGGCGCGAGCTTCCCGGACGCCACGACCCCCGACGAGGCCCGCACCGCCGTGCGCGAGCACCTGCGGCACGGCACCACGACGCTCGTCGCGTCCCTCGTCACCGCCGCCGAGGCCACGCTCCTCGAGCGCACCGCGACGCTCGCGGACCTCGCCGACGCCGGGGAGATCGCCGGGATCCACCTCGAGGGACCCTTCCTGTCGAGCGCCCGCTGCGGCGCGCAGGACCCCGCGCTCATGCTCGACGGGCGGTCGCGGCTCGTCCGGGAGGTCGCGCGCGTCGCCCGCGGGCACCTGCTCACCATGACCGTCGCCCCCGAGGTCCCCGGCGTCCTGGGGGAGGGCGGGGTGGTCGAGACGCTCGCCGAGGTCGGCGCCGTCCCGTCCGTCGGGCACACCGACGCGTCCGCCGAGGTCGCCACCGAGGGCGTCGCGCAGGCCGTCCGGGCGCTCGGCGCGGTCGCGAGCCGCTCGGGGCGGCCCACCGTGACGCACCTGTTCAACGGGATGCGCCCGCTGCACCACCGCGACCCGGGTCCTGTCGCCGCGTGCCTCGCCGCCGCCGCGCGCGGGGACGCCGTCGTCGAGCTCGTCGCGGACGGCACGCACCTCGCCGGCGCGACCGTCGCCGCGGTGTTCGACCTCGTCGGGCCGACCGCGATCGCCCTCGTGACGGACGCGATGGCCGCCGCCGGGATGCCCGACGGGGCCTACCGCCTCGGCACGCTCGACGTCGACGTCGCGGACGGCGTCGCGCGGCTCACGGAGGGCGGCGCGATCGCCGGCGGGACGGCGCACCTCGTCGACGTCGTGCGCGCGACCGTCGCCGCCGGGGTGCCGCTGGTCCACGCGGTGCACGCCGCCGCGACGACGCCGGCCACGGTGCTCGGCCGGCGCGACGTCGGTGCGCTCGAGGCCGGGCGCCGCGCCGACGTGCTGGTGGTCGACGACGACCTCGTGCCGGTGCGCGTGCTGCGCGCGGGGGCGTGGGTCGACGA